>NZ_JBHYUU010000010.1:0-70747 GCF_042749955.1 Kitasatospora sp. NPDC059462
GTGGGGGAGCGCGGGCCGGATCGCGGGCGGAGACACCCCACCCCCGGCCGGGAAAGACCCCCGGCCGGGCCACGTACGACGAGCCGCGGGAACCCCAATGACCCACCAGCCCGAACCGCACCTGCCCGGCGTCCTCGCCATCGACGCCGGCAACTCCAAGACCGATGTCGCCCTCATCGGCGCCGACGGCACCGTCCTCGGCTCGGCCCGGGGCGGCGGCTTCGTCCCGGCGGCCGTCGGCGCCGCCACCGCCGTCGACGGCCTCGCCCCGCTGGTCGAGGAGGCCGCCGCGGCCGCCGGCGTCACCGGCTGGAGCGGCCCGCTGACCGGCCACGTCAGCGCCTGCCTGGCCAACGCCGACCTGCCGGTCGAGGAGGAGGCGCTGCGCGTCGCCCTGGAGTCCCACCCCTGGGGCGCCAGCAACACCGTCGTCAACGACACCTTCGGCCTGCTGCGGGCCGGCACCGACGGCCCGCGCGGCGTCGCCGTCGTCTGCGGCGCCGGCATCAACTGCGTCGGCCTGCTGCCCGACGGCCGCACCGCCCGGTTCCCGGCCCTCGGCAACCTCACCGGCGACTGGGGCGGCGGCTGGGGCCTGGCCGGCGCCAGCATGTGGCACGCCGTGCGGGCCGAGGACGGGCGCGGCGGGCCGACCGGCCTGGCCGCCGCCATCGCCGAGCACTTCGGCCTGCCCACCACCGGCGCCGTCGCCGAGGCCGTCCACCTCGGGCACCTGCCGTCCGCGCGGCTGCACGAGATCGTCCGGGTGCTCTTCGCCGTCGCCGGGACCGGGGACGCCACGGCGCTGTCGCTGATCGACCGGCAGGCCGACGAGATCACCCGGCTCGCCGTGGTCGCCCTGCGGCGCCTGGAGCTGCTGGAGACGCCCACCCCGCTGGTGCTCGGCGGCGGGGTGCTCGCCTCCCGGCAGCCGCTGCTGATCGACAACCTGACGGCCCGGCTGGCGGCGGAGGCACCGCTCGCCGAGCCCCGCGTCGTGGTCGCCCCGCCGGTCCTCGGCGCGGCCCTGCTCGGGCTGGACCACCTGGCGGCCGGGCCGGAGGCCCAGGAGCGGGTGCGCCGGGCCTACGACCCGGCGCACCCGGTCGCGGCGTAGCGCCGCGTCCTCACCCCGCCTCCGCCCCCGCCGGGTCCGCACGCCCGGCGGGGGCGGTCCTCCGGATCCCCGGTGCAGGAGCTGTCTCGTCCGGCCGGGTTCCTGGGAGACTCGGCCCATGACCGCGCCCCGTCGCCTGCTCCTCGCCGCACTGCTCTGTTGCGCCGCCACCAGCGGGCTCGCCGCCTGCACCCCGATCGACGAGGACCCGACACTGGCGATGGCCTCGGACGACATCGAGGACCCCGAGGACGGCGAGGACACCGAGGACGAGGAGTTCTGGGACTCCTCCGGGGCCGACGCCCCGCCCGGTCTCGACGCCGCCTCCCCCACCCCCTGCGCCGCCCCGGCCGGCCACCGCACCGTGCGGGTCCTGGCCGTCGTCGGCGGCCGGCTGACCGTCCGCCCCGCCTGCGCCCCCGACGCCGCACCCGCCGTCCATCCGCTCGCCGCGCACGCCACCGCCACCCTGGTCGACCTCCCCCACGACGAGCCCGCCAAGGAGGTCCAGCTCCCCGTCCTGCTGGACCACCTGGACACCTGTCTGGACGGCGGCGAACCCGAGCTCCCGTACGCCTGCTACGGCGACACCTACGACGTGGTGCTGGACGCCCGCGGGCGGATCACCCGGATCCGGGAGCTGCGCGGTCCGTGACCGGGCTTGACCTCAACCGCGGTTGAGGTTGTCGGATGGTCTCCGGCGGTGGTCACCACCGCGGAACGCCGATGCGGGGAGAGGTGCTGGTCGTGGCTGACGGGGTGCTGGTGGCGGGGGACGTGCCGGTGGCGGTGCGGGAGGCGGTGACCGGGGTGGTCGCGGCGCTGGAGGACGCGTTCAACCGCAAGGACGCGCAGGCGCTCGGCGCGCAGTTCGGCGAGCAGGCGTCCTGGACCAACGCGGCCGGCCGGCGGCTGGACGGGCGGGAGGCGATCACCGCGTTCAGCGGGCCGGCGATGCGGGAGTTCCTCAAGGACGCCCACGCCCGCTACGAGGTGGTGAAGCTGCTGGCGGTCGCGGACGGCGTGGTCGCCGTCAACGTGGCCCAGACGCCCACCGACGCCGGGGGCCGCCCGGTGGCGGGCCCGCACGGCCGGGCGCTCTACGTGCTCGCCCGGCAGGCGGACGGGTGGAAGATCGTGGCCGGTCAGAACAACGCGGTCGATGCCCAGTCCGCAGCGTAGGTCCTGACCGGTCCCGGACCGGGGCCGCCTCCCGATCCCGTGATCGTGCCGGGGAGGCGGCCCCCTTTCGTCGTCCGCCGTCCCGGCCGTCAGGGGGCGGGGCGCACCGCGACGGCGTCGATCTCGACGAGCATCCCGGGCAGCGCCAGCGTGGCCACCCCGCCGAGGGTCTGGGCGGGCAGGCGCTCGCCCCAGGTGTAGCGCAGGGCCTTGTTGAGGATCTCCAGCTTCTCCTGGTCGTGGTCCTTGATGAACGAACCGAGCCGGACGACGTTCTCGAAGCCGAGGCCGACGGCGGTCAGCGCCCGCCGGAGGTTCTCCAGGGACAGTGCGACCTGGCCGGCGAAGTCCTCCACCGCCACCTGGCCGTCGGCGTCGGAGGCGTACTGCCCGGCGAGGTACACGGTCTCGCCGGCGGCGGAGACGACGTGGCTGTAGCCGAACGGCCTGGGGTCGTGCAGGTCGGCGGGGTTGGTGATGACGCGGTTGTCGCTCACGAGTGCGGTGCCTTCCGGTGCGGTGTCCACGGTCCGGCCGGGACAACGCCCGACGGACCGGCGGTCATCCCGCCCTGACGGCACATCACCCATTGGCACCAAGGCGCCGGGCGAGCGGGCGCGGCAGCGGGTAGGGGCGCTCCGGGGGCAGCAGCCGCTGCGCCTGGGCGGTGCGGCCCTGCTGGAGCAGCCCGGCGATCCGCCGCACCTGCGGGGTGAGGTCGGTGATCCCGGTGACCCACTCCTCGGCGAAGGTCCGGATCAGGGTGCGGCCCACGCCGACCTGGATGCTGTAGTGGTTGAGCGCGGTGCCGCGCAGCGAGCGCTCCGGGTCCCACTGGAGATGCACCTCGGCGCGGGCGAGCAGCGCCGGGTCGCCGGTGGTCAGGACGGCCCGCCCGAGCGCCTCCTCCCAGCCCGCCCGGGTGATCCGCACCGCGAGGACGCACTCCTGGCCGGGCTTGCGGGCCCAGTTGCTGCGGTGCATCAGCCAGCGGAACGAGGGCTTGATCCACGTCATCCGCCCGAAGGAGAACGGCGGGACGAACCGCCCGGCGGCGAGGGCCGCGTCGGCGACGGCGGGGGCGTACGCCTGGTAGACGACGACGGTGGCGGCGTCGAAGTCCGCCCGGATCGCGTACAGCTGTTCCATGGGGCCCGACTCTGCCACGGGCCCTCGGCCCGGTCGACCGGATTCCCCCTCCACCCGCACGGCGGCCGCGCGGACCGCTCGTGATCCCAACCACTCTTGAAAGATCATCATTTGACCGGCCATCAGCCACGACGAGTGAGGTGCACGACGGTCCCGCTGTCGCTACCATCCCTTCCACACAGCTGGCTGTGTGTGGCCGAGATGCCTGGGGGGCCGGAAGCCATGTCCGAACTGCTGACCGACATCACCGCGATCGCTCCGTACTTCACCGTCGCCGCGACGACCTTCGGAACACAACTGGCCCAGGAGGCCGCCCAGCGCGTCGCCACCGGAACGGCGGACGCGGGCGAGGGATTCTTCCGCCGGCTCTTCGGCCGCCGCTCCGGCGAGGTGCCCGGAGCACTGGTCCGGCACAACCTCCCCGAGGACGAGGTCGACCGGCTGTTGCTGGGCCTGAGCGAGTACGACCGCATCCGCCTGGCCGAGGCGCTCGCCACCTGGCTCGACGGCGGTGCGACGGACGGGCTCGCCCCGGAACGCCTCGTCGAGGCCGTCCGGGCGGTGCACGTCGAACAGCCCGGCCCGGTCACGGTCACCACGAACGGCCCCAACTCGATCGCCGTCAACACGATCGGGAACGGCGCGACCTTCAACCTCGGTCACTGACGATGACCGAGCCTCCGGCTGACGACGACCCGGACAACGACCACGACGACCGGTCGGCCGGCTCCCGGCGGGCGGGCCGGCCTCCGGGCGACGACCACTCCTCGCACAGCACCACCCACGGCGGCCAGTCGATCTCCACGCACCGGATCGGCAACCACGCCACGTTCGTCTGGAAGAGCTTCGACCTGTACGCCGCCGTGGCGCTGCTTCCGCTGCTGCTCGTCCTGGGCATCGCCGGCTACGCGGTCCTGGACTGGCCCGGCGGCCCGCAGGACCAGTACCTCTGGTTCTACCTCGCCATCGGCGTCGGCTTCGCCCTGGCGGTCTGGTGCGCCGTCGGCGGGATGACGACGGCCCTGCGGCGCTCGGGGGACCGGGCCCCGGCGGAGGCGGCCCCGGGCAGGCCGGTCAAGGCCTGGTGGTGGCTGCTGACGGCCACGATGGTGCTCCCGCTGATCGCCCTGGCCGGGCTGACGAACGTTCGGCGCAACGGGGAGGTCCCCGTGGGGATCGTCGTCCAGGACGGTGGCTCCGCGGCCGGAACCTGGAAGCTGCTGGTGCCTCCGGCCGCGCCCGGGAAGGCCCGCAACCGGCTGAGGCTCGAACTGGTCCTCTCGGACGCCAACCCGTCGCTCGGCTCCTGCATCCACCGGACGAAGGCCACCCTGCGGGTGAGCACCCCGGGTGTCACCCCGTCGGAAAAGTCGGTTCAGACCCGCTCGGAGGTGGAGTTCGACCTCGGCGGGCAGCACGGCGGGGTGGTCATCGACGTCGCGGTGCAGACCCCGCAGGGCTGTGGGATACGGGTGGCGAAGGCCGGCGGGACGCTCTTCAACCAGTGACGACAGAACGGGGGACGCACATGACGGGAACGGCGCGAGGAGCGGCGGCGGCCCGGGCCGCCGCCATGGCGGCTCTCCTGGCCGTCGCCGCCGGGGGATGCGGGGCGGATCCGACGCCTTCGCTGTTCGCCAACGCGAAGCAGGTCCGGGTCGGCGCGAAGAACGACCAGCCCGGAACCGGCTTCGAAGCACACGCCGGCGAGTTCAGCGGGCTGGACATCACGGTGACCACGGAACTCCTGAACGAGATCGGAGCCAGATCCCCGATCTTCGGCGGGGTCCTCTCCAAGAACCGGGCCATCGACCTCCACAGCAAGAAGTTCGACCTCGTGGCCGCGACCTTCTCGATCACCGACAACCGGATGCTCCCCCTCGGGACATCCACGGAGGCGGGGGGACTCGACTTCGTCGGCCCGTACGCGTCCACCCTCCAGGGCATGCTGGTGCGGGCGGCGGACAAGGACCGCTACCGCACCCTGGACGACCTCGTCGGCAAACGGGTGTGCGTCTGGGGCGGTACGACCTCCGCCGAACAACTCAAGGAGACCGGCAAGCAGTTCGACACGACCGTGCTGGACGACGCCGGGTACTGCGTCAAGGCCCTCAAGGAGAACAGGACCGACGCGGTCTCCACCGATCTGCTGATCCTGTACGGCTTCATGCAGGCGGACGCGTCGCTGACGGTCGTGCCGGAGCTCGCGTTCGGAAGAGGCAACGACTACGGCATCGCCCTGGCGAAGGGCCACCGCAAGGACTGCGAACGGCTTCGGGACGCGCTGAAGAAGTACGTGGCGGGCAACAACTGGACCCGCGACCTCAGGGACAACCTGAAGCTGGTCCCGCAGGCGATGGCCGACGAGGCCAGGCCGACGGCGACCGAGATCGACGCGCTCTCCTGCCGGGACCATCCGGACCCCGCGTACGCGAAGTGACGACCGCGCGAACCGGGGCGGTCGGGTGGCCGAAGCGGAACAGCGGGTCCGCGGTGTCGAAGGGCACGTCCTCGCGGGCGGCGTCGACGGCGGCGTCCGAGCGGGGCAGGTCGAACGGCAGCGAGCCGGTCAGCGGGGCGCGGCCGAACACCGCGTCCAGCACGACGTCGTCCGCCGCGCCGAACTCACCGACCAGCAGCGCCGCGTGGGGCGCCAGCGGGGTGAGCACGGCGGGGCGTTCCAGCTGGGCGACGACGGCGGTGGGGACGGCGTCGGCCAGGGCGGCGACGCGGGCCGCCTCGGCCGGCTCGAACTCCAGCGAGCCGCTGTGGAAGGCCTGCTCCAGCAGTCCCTCGCGCTTCTCGTACGGCGTGGCCAGGCGCAGCACCGCGACGTCGGCGTCCTCGGGGCGCTCGACGACGGTCCCGTAGCGGGCCGCCACCTCGGCGTCCACGCCCTCGACGTAGATCCGCCCGCCCGCCAGCGGTCCGCCGGCCAGCCGGACCAGCGAGCGGGTCTGCACCCGGCGGCCGAGTTCCCGGCCCTCGGGGGTGCCGACCAGCTCGACGGCGGCGTCCGCGTCCACGTACGGGTCGTCGAACAGGCCGAGGCGGAACTTGTCGCGCAGGATGCGGCGCACCGACTCGTCGAGGCGGGCCTCGGTGACGGCGCCGGAGCGGACCACGCCGAGGATCAGCTCGGGGTCGGTCTCGCCGCCGAGCTGGTCGGCCCCGGCGTGCAGGGTCATCGCGACCTGCTCGGGCACCGACAGCTCCTCGACGCCCCAGTGGCGCGGCGGCAGGCTGACGATGCCGGGGACGTCCATGCCGGTGATGGCGTTGAAGTCGGTGCAGACGACGCCGTCGAACCCGTACCTGCCGCGCAGCAGGCCGGTGATGACGTCATGGTTGAAGTTGGCGCCGACCTCGGCGAGCCCGGAGCCGGAGGGGATCGCGTAGGCGGGCATGATCTGCGCGGTGCCGGCCTCGAAGGCGGCCTCGAAGGGGCGCAGGTGCTGGTCCAGCGCGCCGCCCGGGTAGACCAGGCGCCGGCCGGCCGCGAAGTGCGAGTCCTCGCCCTTGTGCTGCGGGCCGCCGCCGGGGAAGTGCTTGGTCATGCAGGCGACGCTGTGCGGGCCGACGGACTCGCCCTGCAGGCCGCGGATGTAGGCGGCGATGATCCGCGAGGCGCGCTCCGGGTCCTCGCCGAAGGTGCCGCTGATCCGGGACCAGCGGGGCTCGGTGGCCAGGTCGGCCATCGGGTGGATGGCGATCCGGATGCCGACGGCCCGCAGTTCGCGGCCGATCAGGGCGGCGTACTCCTCGACCAGGGCGGCGTCGTCGGTGGCGGCCAGGCCGATCGGCTCGGGGCCGGTGGAGAAGCCGCCGCCGGTGAAGGCGGTGGCGGGGTTGGAGACGAAGCCGTGCCGGGGGTCGGAGGCGAGGGTGACCGGGATGCCGAGGCGGCTCGCCGCGGCGAGGTCCTGGACGTGGTTGTTCCACTCGGCCATCGTGCGGGCGTCGGGGACGGCCATCATGCCGAAGGCGGTGAGGCCGTGCTCGGTGATCAGGTGGGCGTTGGAGGGGAACGGGCCCTGGTCGCCGGGGAGCATCCGGCCGTGCAGCATCTGCGCGGCCTTCTCCTCCAGGGTCATCCGGGACAGCAGGTCCTCGACGCGCTCCTCGACGGGCAGCCGCGGGTCCTCGTAGGGCTCCATGGTGCCGTTGTGGTTGAGGTCGCGGAACGGCGTGCCGTCGGTGTGGTGCAGCACGGCCCTCATGCCGTCGCCCCGGCGGTCTCGGCGACGCCGGCAGCGGCCTTGGCGCGGAAGGCCTCGATGGTCGCGGCGTCCACCCCGCAGTGGGCGAGCAGGCCCTCGGTGCCGCCGTAGCGGGCGTCGACCAGCTCCAGGAAGGCGGCCATCGCGCCGGCCGGGGCCTCCAGCAGCGGGCGGGGGACGGTCAGCGAGCCCGCGTTGTAGTCGTTCAGGGCGTTGCGGTTGCGCTCCGCCAGGCCCTCGAAGATCTGCGCCAGCGCCTCGGAGGTGCGGGCGTAGTCGGCGACGATCTCCTCGGCGGGGACCCCGAGCAGGTCGAGCAGCAGGGCGGTCAGCCAGCCGGTGCGGTCCTTGCCCGCGGCGCAGTGCACCAGCAGGCCGCCGGGGCGGGTGGCGGCCTCGACGGCGAGCTTGACCGCCTCCGGGGCGGACTCCACCATCAGCACGTAGAAGGCGCCGAGGTCCGCGTCGGTGACGATGTCCATGAGGGCCGCCTCCAGCTTCCCGTCGGTGGGCTGGACGCGGGCGGCGACCACCTCGATGCCGGCGGCCCGGGACTGCGCCCAGTCGGCGTCGTCCGCCTCGGCGGCGCCGCGCAGGTCGATGATCGTGCGGATGCCGGCGGCGTTCAGCTGCTCGACGATCGAGGCGTCGTCGGCCGGGAACGGCTGGGCCGAGCGGTGCAGCACGCCCGGGCGCACCCAGCGGCCCTCGGGGTCGGCGAGGGCGGCGGGGTCGCGGAAGTTGACCAGGGTCATGACGGGGGCCTTTCGGTGCGGGAGAACGGGGGTGGGGAGAACGGGGGTGGGGAGAACGGGGGTGGGGGACGACTCCGGGGGCAAGACATCTAGACGTCTAGATGTCTACCTGTCGAGTGGGGCGCCGGGCAAGCGACGACGAGGTGAACTTCCGGACAACCGGGGACGGAAGGCGCCACCCGGCTCCGTAGGATCTGGCCCGTGGCGACGCACCGAACCGAGACCCCGCTGTACCGCCGGCTGGCCCGGCAGCTCCAGGAGCGCATCGACGCCGGGACGTACCCGGCGGGCTCCCGGCTGCCCAGCGAGCCGGAGCTGAGCGCCGAGTTCGGCGTCAACCGGCTGACCGTCCGGCAGGCGGTGGCCGAGCTGGAGCGGGCCGCGGTGCTGGAGATCCGGCGCGGCGTGGGGACCTTCGTGCGCCCGCCGGCGGTGCGGGTGTCGATCACCGTCGACCCGCGCAGCCAGCGCTTCGACCTCGGCAGCGTGCACACCGGGCTGCCGCTCGGCGCGCAGGCGCCGGAGCAGGCGCAGGACGGCGAGTTCGTGGTGGCCGCGCCGCCGGTGACCGGGAGCCCGGAGGACGTCGAGGCGGCCCGTCAGCTGGGGCGCGACAGCGCGGAGCTGTCCCGGGTGGACACGGTGATCCGGCTCGGCGGCCGGCCCCGGGTGGTGAGCAGCTACTGGGTGCCGTCCGGACCGCTGCCGGCCGACCTGCTGCGGCCGGGCCGGCCCGGCAACATGGTGCTCGACCTGGCCCGGGCGGCCGGGGTGGAGCTGGAGTACGACTGGCGGGCGTTCGGCGCGGTCGGCGCGGACCTCGCCGACGCGGAACTGCTCGGGGTGCCGCCGGGCACGGCGCTGCTGGTCCGCGAGGGCGTCAGCTGCACGCCGGACGGCACGCCCGCGCTCTACCTGCGGCGGCGGATCGACGGCAGCAGCGCACGGTTCGTGCTGCACTACCGCGAGCCGGGCGGCGGATCCGGGCCGGCGCGGTAGGCGCTCACCGGACGGCCCCGGCCGCGGCCGCCCGGTCGAACGCCCCGAGCACGTCACGGAAGGCCGCCACCCAGTCGCGCAGCGCACGGACCTCCGCGCCCCCGACGATGCGCTGGCGGGTCATGCCCGCGAGCAGCGCCGCGAACGCCTGCGGCCGCAGGTCGACGGCCGGGTCCACGCCCAGCCGTTCGGCCGCGATCGTCACCGCCCGCTGCGAGAAGGCGTCGATCACGGTCAGCCCGAAGTCGTGCACGCTGCGGACCTCGATGAACCGGCGCCGCAGGGCCCGGCGCCGCACGCTGTGCTCGGCCGGCTCCTCCAACTCGCCGTCGGTGGTGGCCACCGCGTGGTCGAAGGCGGCCCAGAGGTCGAGCCCGGCGGGCGCGTCGGCGAAGGCGTCCAGGACGGCGGCGCCGAAGTCCATGCCGAACAGCAGCGCCTCCTTGCACTCGTAGTAGCGGAAGAAGGTGCGGTGGGCGATGTCGGCCCGCCGGCAGATCTGGTCCACCGTCGTGCTCTCGAAGCCCTGCTCCTCGAAGAGGTCGAGCCCCGCCGTGCGGATGGCCTGCCTGGTCCGCGCCCGCTTGCGGTCGCGCAGCCCGGGCTCCGCCACGGTGTCCGTCCCCTGCCCCTGCATCCTGCTTGCTCCTCGTCAACTGCTCTGCCGCGCACGGCCGTGGTGGTACCGAATCACGCCCGGCGTGGCCCGCTCAAGCCGCGCGCCAAGTCGTCGACATTTCGTCATCCGGAGTTTGCACAACTGCCAGTTGGCAGTTGTGCCACTTCCAAAAGGTGGTGTCCGGCGGCCACCGGTCCGGCTGCGCCCGCCGGTCTCCCCCCTCCCCCGTAGCCCCCGAATCCCCCCGAGGAATCATGAAGCGGCACACCCTCGTCCTGGCGTCCACGGTCTGCACGGCGGCCCTCGCCCTCACCGCCTCCGCCTGCTCCGCGTCCGACGACACGGTCTCCGGTGGCGGCGCGGCCACCGCCGCCGCCAAGGACGACGGCCCCGCCGTCGACGGCGGCACCCTGAGAATCGGCCTCGACCGCCCGTTCACCAGGCTCGACCCGGCCGAGACCACCCTCACCTCGATGCCGATGATGATCCTGGCCAACGCGCTCTACGACCCGCTGATGGTCAACGGCGACAACGGCGCCGTGCAGCCCTACCTGGCCAAGTCCTTCACCGCCGCCAACGCCGACGCCACCGCCTGGACGCTGGAGCTGCGCGAGGGCGTCACCTTCAGCGACGGCAAGCCGCTCGACGCCCAGGCCGTGGTCGACCACGTCAACCGGCTCGCCAAGCCCGAGGCCAAGTGCTCCTGCGCCACCGACGCCGCCACCATCGGCGCCATGACGGTGAACTCCCCGACCTCCCTCGGCTTCGCCCTCAAGTCCCCCAACGCCACCTTCCCCGCCCTGTTCACCCGCTCCCTCGGCTACGTCTCGCAGGCCCCCGCCGGCGCCGACACCCCCGCCGGCGGCTCCGGCCCGTACACGGTGGACAGCGTGCAGCCGGGCGTCTCCGTCACCCTCAACCGCAACCCCTCCTACTGGGGCGCCAAGGGCCACGCCGACAAGCTGGTCTACAAGGTCCTGCCGGACGCCGACAGCCGCTACCAGTCGCTGCGCTCCGGCGACGCCGACGTCATCTGGGCCGAGACCCCCGCCCAGCTCAAGCAGGCCGCCACCGACGGCCTGCGGGTGGCCGCCGGGCCCGGCGCCACCTCCACCGTGATCTTCAACACCAAGGTCGCGCCGTTCGACGACCCGAAGGTGCGCAAGGCGCTGCAGCTCGCCGTGGACCGCTCGGCCGTGGAGAAGGTCGTCTACCTCGACCAGGGCAAGGTCTCGGACGGCCCGATCGGCTCCGCCTCCCCCTACCGGGCCGCCGGCGGCACCTCCGGCTACCCCGCGCACGACCCGGCCAAGGCGCGCGCCCTGCTCGCCGAGGCGGGCCACTCCGACCTCTCCTTCGAGTACCTCGTCGACAGCCGCCCCGAGGGCCAGCAGCGGGCCACCGTGCTCCAGCAGATGTTCGCCGAGGTCGGGGTGAAGATGACCATCAAGCCGCTGGACCCGGCGGGCCTGGGCACCGCGATGTTCCAGCGCAAGTACCAGGTGATGGACTTCGTCACCAGCATGTTCGGCGACACCGACACCGCCATGGCCAGCCTCTACGTGCCCGACGGCCCGTACAACTTCACCGGCTGGAACAGCCCGAAGGCCGGCCAGGCGATCGCCGCCGGGCGCGCCACCGTCGACCCGGCCGAGCGCGCCCGCTCCTACCAGGAGGCCGCGCAGGAGGTCGTCGACGACGCCCCGATGCTCTTCCTGACCGAGAACAAGACCGGCCTGCTGGCCTCCACCAGGATCGGCGGCCTGCCCGACGTCTCCAAGCGGACCGTCGTCAACGTCTCGCCCGCCTCGCTGTGGGTGAAGAAGTGACGCCCACCGCCCTCCGCACCGCGGGACGCACCGCCGGACGGCTCGCACGGGCCGCCGCGGTGCTCCTGCTGGTCACCGTCGCGGCGCTCTCCCTGCCGCACCTGATGCCCGGCTCCCCCGCCCTCGCCGCGCTCGGCCCCACCGCCACCCCGGAGCAGGTCACCGCCTACGAGGCCAAGCTCGGCCTGGACGAGAACGTGCTCGCCGCCACCTGGCGCTGGATCGGCGACGCCCTCCAGGGCGACCTCGGCCACTCGCTCTCCACCGGCGTCTCGGTCACCACCGAGCTCGCCGACCGGGTCCCGGTCACCCTCGAACTGTTCATCGCCGCCCAGGTGGTGGCGCTCGGCCTGGCCCTGCCGGTCGCGCTCTGGTCGGCCTGGCGGCCGGGCGGCGCCGTCGACCGGATCGCCACCGCCGGCGCCTTCGTCTGGCTGGCCGTGCCCGGCTTCGTCCTCGGCCTGCTGCTGATCTGGCTCACCGCCGTCCAGCTGCGGATCCTGCCGGCCACCGGCTGGACCCCGTTCACCGAGGACCCGCTGGAGAACCTGCGCCACCTGGTGCTGCCCGCGCTCACCCTCGGCCTCACCGAGGCCGCCGTCTTCACCCGCACCCTGCGCGGCCAGCTGCTCGACACCCTCGACCAGACCTACGTCGCCGCCGCCCGCAGCCGTGGCATGGGCACCGTGCGGCTGCTGCTGCGCCGGGCGCTGCGGCCCTCCTCGCTGCCGCTGGTCACCCTGGTCGGCATCGGCATCGGGACCTCGCTCGGCGGCTCGGTGCTCGTCGAGACGCTGTTCGCGGTGCCCGGCGTCGGCACCTGGGTCTCCGGGGCGATCAACGGCCGCGACTTCCCGGTGGTGCAGGGGGTGGTGGTGGTCAGCGCCGTCGCCGTGGTGGCGGCCACCTTCGCCGTGGACCTGCTGTACCGCACGATCGACCCGAGGATCGCCGATGAGCGCCGCTGAGACCGTCCCCGCCCCCGCCGCCGCGGCCCCGCGCAGGAAGGCGGCGCGCCGCCGCCCCTCCGCCGGGGTCCTGGCCGCCGGCACCTGGCTGGCCGTCGTCGCGCTCGCCGCCCTGCTGCTCCCGCTGCTGCCCGGCTTCGACCCGCTGCACGGCGACTTCGCCAACCCCGCCGCCGCCCCCGGCCCCGGCCACTGGCTGGGCACCGACGCCGCCGGGCGCGACGTCCTGCAGCGGACCGTGGCCGGCGCCCGCGCCTCCTTCACCGTCGCCGGGCTGACCATCGCCGTCGGCCTGCTCGGCGGCGGGGCGCTCGGCGTCGCGGCCGGCTGGTTCCGCGGGCCGGTGGACAAGCTGATCGGCTTCGCCACCGACCTGCTGATGTCCGTGCCCACCCTGATCCTGGTGATGATCGCGGTCTCGCTGCGCGGGCCCGGCCTGACCCTGATCGGCTCGCTGATCGGCCTGTTCACCGTGCCGCACTTCACCCGGGTGGTGCGCGCCGTCGTGCTGTCGCTCAGCGAGCGCGGCTTCGTCCAGGCCGCCCGGATGATCGGCACCGCTCCGCTGCGGATCCTGGGCCGCGAGGTGGTCCCGCACGTCGCGCCCGCCGCGCTCACCTTCGCGTTCACCGCCACCACGGTCGCCATCGTCGCCGAGGGCTCGCTCAGCTTCCTCGGCTTCGGGCTGCGCCCGCCGGAGCCGTCCTGGGGCGGCATCATCGCCGAGGGCCGGACCACCCTCGGCAGCGCCCCGTGGATCTCGCTCGCCCCGGCGGCGGTGCTCTGCCTGACCGTCCTCGCCCTCAACTACCTGGGCGAGAAGCTCCGTTCGAAGGGAGGGCGAGGATGACCAGCCCGGTTCTGGAGGTCCGTTCGCTCGACACCACCCTGCACACCCCCGACGGCCGGGCGCTGCACGTGCTGCACGGCATCGACCTGACCATCGACGCCGGCGAGTGCCTCGGCGTCGTCGGCGAGTCCGGCTCCGGGAAGTCCGTGCTGGCCCGCACCGTGCTCGGCGTCCACCCGCGCACCACCCGGGCCACCGCCACCGGCGAGGTGCTGCTGAACGGCGAGGACCTGCTCACCGCCGGCGCCGCCCGGCGCGGCGAACTGCTCGGCACCGGCGTCGCCATGGTCCACCAGGACCCGATGACCTCGCTCAACCCGGTCGTCCGGATCGCCGACCAGGTCACCGAGTCGCTCACCAACCGGCGCCGCATCCCGCGCCGCGAGCGGCTGCGCACGGCCGCCGAACTGCTCGCCGCCGTCGACGTCCCCGACCCGGCCCGCCGGGCCCGCGCCTACCCGCACGAACTGTCCGGCGGCCTGCGCCAGCGCGTCGGCATCGCCGCCGCACTGGCCGGCTCCCCCGCCCTGCTGCTCGCCGACGAGCCCACCACCGCCCTGGACGTCACCGTCCAGCGCACCGTGCTCGACCTGCTCGACCGCCACCGCGAGACCCGGGGCCTGGCCACCCTGCTGATCACCCACGACATCGGCCTGCTCTACGGCCGCGCCCGGCGGATCGCCGTGATGTACGGCGGACGGGTCGTCGAGACCGGCCCCACCGAGGCGGTCACCGAGAACCCCGCCCACCCGTACACCGCCGCGCTGCTGCGCTCGGTGCCCCGGGTCACCGGGCCGCTGCGCCGCACCCTGCCCGCCGTGGCCGGCTCGCCGCCGGACCTCTCCAAGCCCATCCCCGGCTGCCCGTTCGCGCCCCGCTGCGAGCGCGCCGAGGCGGTCTGCTCGACGGACGCGCCGCCGCTGCACCGGGCCGGGGCCGGGCACACCGCCGCCTGCCACTTCCCGCTCACGCCGTCGGCCGCGCTGCCGGCGAAGGCCGAGGAGACCGCCGCATGACCCCCACCCCCGCCCCGGACGCCGACACCCCCGTGGTGCTGCGGGCCACCGGGCTGTCCGTGGTCCACCGCACCCGCTCCGGGCCGCTGCACGCCGTCAGCGGCGTCGACGTGGAGCTGCGCGAACGCCGCACCCTCGCCCTGGTCGGCGAGTCCGGCTCCGGCAAGAGCAGCATCGCCAAGGCCCTGCTCCGGCTGCCCCCGCCCACCACCGGCACCGTCACCCTGGACGGCACCGACCTCGCCGCGCTCGCCCCGCGCGCGCTGCGGGCCCTGCGCCCCCGGATGCAGATGGTGTTCCAGGACCCGGTCTCCTCGCTCAACCCGCGCCGCACCGTGCGCGACCTGGTCGCCGAACCGCTGGACGCCCACCGGGACCCGTCGGTCGACCGCGAGGCCGTGGTCGAGCAGCAGCTGGAGGCCGTCGGCCTGCCGGCCGCGCTGTTCGGCGACCGCCGGCCCGCCCAGCTCTCCGGCGGCCAGGCCCAGCGGGTCGCCATCGCCCGCGCGCTCGCCGCCGGGCCGCGGGTGCTGATCGCCGACGAGGCCGTCTCGGCCCTGGACGTCTCCGCCCAGGCCACCGTGCTCAACCTGCTGCGCCGGCTCACCGAGGAACGCGGCCTGGCGAGCCTGTTCATCTCGCACGACCTCGGCGTGGTCCGCGCGGTCAGCGACGACGTCGCGGTGCTCCACCTCGGCCGGCTCTGCGAACAGGGCCCCACCGAGGAGGTGCTCGCCGCCCCCGCCCACCCCTACACCGCCGCCCTGCTGGCCGCCGTCCCCGAGCCCGGCCGCCCGCTCGGCGACACCGGCCTGCTGCCCGCCGACCCGCCGTCCCCGCTCGACCCGCCCTCCGGCTGCCGGTTCCGCACCCGCTGCCCGTTCGCCGACGACCGGTGCGCGAGCGAGGTGCCGGCGCTGCGGGAGGTCTCGCCCGGGCGACGGGTCGCCTGCCACCGGCCGCTGACGCCGCAGCAGCCGGGCACCGCCGTGGACGCCGCAGCGGCCGGGGCGCCGACCGGATAGCATGCCCGGGCTGGGCAGCCGGCAGCCCGACCGACGGCGGAACGCACCGGCTGACCAGGCAAGGAGCCGATCGGCGGGCACGCCGGCCGGCCGGACCACACCGACGGACCGGGCGGGACACGACGACATGACGGTGGCCAACGGAAGCGGCGCCCCCGACATCCCCAACGAGCTGGCCCACCACTGCCTGGACCTGCTCACCGACGTCTCCCGCACCGGCCGCCTGCTGCGCCGCGCCGAACTGGAGCGGCTGCGCGACCTCGGCGAGCGCGGCGCCGAGGCCGGCCACGGCCTGCGCGACCTCGTCGGCGCCTGCCTCGGCGCCACCCGCGCCGCCTGGCAGACCCTCCCCGGCCTCACCTCCGCCACCGCCGCGGAGCTGCGGCGCACCGGTGACGCCCTGCTGGCGGGCATCCAGGCCGCCCTGGGCGCCCTCGCCGAGGGCCACGAACGCGCCCAGCGGATGGCCGTGCGGCAGGAGGAGGCCAACCGGCGCGAGCTGGTCAACGACCTGCTGCACGGCCGCTCCGACCTCGGCCGGCTCGCCGAGCGCGCCGAGCGGTTCGGCCTGCGGCTGGCCGCCGGGTACACCGTCGCGGTCGCCGTCGCCGCCGAGCCCTACCTGGAGGGCGCGCCCGCCGCGCACCGGGTGCTGCGCGAACTGACCGGCCGTTACGACGACCGCACCCTGCTGCTGGCCGCCCGCGACGGGCGGCTGGTCTGCATCGCCTCCGACGGCGAACAGACCGTGCTGACCGCCTTCACCGAGCTGGCCCTGCGGCCCGGCCCCGGGTACCCGCCCGCGCAGCGGGTGGCGACCGGCCGGCGGCACGCCGGCACCGGCGGCATCGTCCGCAGCTACGAGGAGGCGCTCGCCACCCTGGAGTACGCGCAGCGCCTGGAACTGCCGGCGCAGCGGCTGCGCGCCGAGGAACTGCTGGTCTTCCCGGTGCTGATGCGCGACCGGGCCGCGATGGCCGACCTGGTCACCACCGTGCTGGGCCCGCTCACCGCCGCGCGCGGCGGCGCCCGTCCGCTGCTGGAGACCATCACCGTCCAGGCGGAGGCCGGGTACGTGAACGCGGAGACCGCGCGGCGGCTCGGCCTGAGCGTGCGGGCGCTCGGCTACCGTCTGGAGCGCATCCGCGATCTCACCGGCTACGACCCCGCGGACGCGCTGCACCGCTACACCCTGGAGACCGCCGTGATGGGCGCCCGGCTGCTCGACTGGCCGGCTCAGCCGCTCTGACCGGGACGTTGCGTCTTGAACGTTTCAGCGGGCCCTGCGTTGCGTCGGGTTTCCGGATATTTTCCGGTGTCAAAGCACCGACAAGATTGCCAGGTCCTGGCAGTGTGCGGACGCTTTCGTCCTGACAGGATCACCACGGCGCCCGGGGGGTCCGGCGCCCGGAGGAAAGTCGGGGGGAACGGGCGGATGCGGGGGGAATTCAAGGCCGCGCCGGGCTTTCCGACCCTGGTGGTGACCGCCGAGTACTGGATGCTGGCCCTGCTCAGCGGCCTCGGAGCCGACGCCGTGTCCGGGGGGCACGGCGTCGTCCGGCCCACCGGCACCCGGAACGGGGGGCGTGGCGTCGGTCCTCACACCGACGCCGCGCCCGGGGAGCTTCCCGACGACCTGCCCGGTGACCTCCTCGCTTCCGAACCCTTCCCCCTGGTCGGCCGCGCCTGCGTGGTCCTCCCGGGCGGCGCCGGAGCCCACTCCGGCTGGGCCGAGACCACGACCGACGACGGCTCTCCCGCCCTGCTCGCCGTCCGCACCCCGCCCGGTGACCCCGCCGTCCCGGCCGGGCGCACCGCCCTGCTGCACGCCCACGACCCGGCCACCGGCATCTTCTTCATCACCCCCCTCGACCTCGGCGTCCTCTTCAGCTGAGCCCGCGTCCCGCCGGGTCGGCCGTCCGGCCGGGGCGGGGGTCAGCGCCGGGCGGCGGCGAGGAGGGCGGGGACGGTGGGGAGTTTGACGCGGGGCCGGCCGGTGGCCTCGCCGCGGGCGCGTTCGGCGCGGTCGATGGCGCGCAGCTGGCGCAGGCCGAGCGCGTCGGGGCGGCGGGCGCGGACCAGCCGCTCGAAGGACCTGCGGTCACCGGCGGGCACCGGCAGGACGCCCGCGACGGCGTCGTCCAGCAGGGCGTGGACGGTCTCCTCGGCACAGGCGCGGTTGGCGCCGATGCCGCCGGAGGGGCCGCGTTTGGCCCAGCCGACCAGGTAGCTGCCGGGCAGCGGGCGCCCGCTCGCCGGGTCGACGATCCGCCCGCCGGTGTGCGGCACGGTGCCGGCGGCCTCGTCGAAGGGCAGCCCGGGGACGGGCACGCCGCGGTGGCCGATGGAGCGGACCACCAGGGCCGTGCGCAGCAGTTCGCCGCTGCCGGCCAGGCGGACCGCCTCGACCCGGCCGTCGCCGAGGAAGCGCTCGGGCGCGGCGTGGAAGCGCAGCACGATCCGCCGGCCGGGCCGGGGCGGCGCGGCGCCGTCCAGGCGCTCGCGCGGGAGGCCGGCGAGCAGTCCGGTGGCGGCGGCCTCGGGGTCGTCGTCCACCACGACGTCCACGCCCGGCAGCCGGGTGAGGGCGAGGAACTCCGGCGGGCTCCAGGCGGCGTGCTCGGGCCCGCGCCGGGCGACCAGGACGACCTCGTGGACCGGGCTGCGGCGCAGGGCGGCGAGCGCGTGGTCGGCGATGTCGGTGGCGGCGAGCCGGTCGGGGTCGGTGAGCAGGATCCGCGCGATGTCGACCGCGACGTTGCCGTTGCCGATCACCACCGCCCGTCCGGCGCCCGGCCCCGGCCCGGCGTCGAGGGCGACCGCGTCGGCCGGCACCGTGGGTTCGGCGTTGTACCAGCGGACGAAGGTGGTGGCCGGCAGGCTGCCGGGCAGGTCCTCGCCGGGCACGCCGAGCCGGCGGTCGGCGGCGGCGCCGACCGCGTACACCACCGCGTGGTGGTGGGCGGCGAGTTCGGCGTGGCCGAGGTCGGTGCCGACCTCGACGTTGAGGTGGAGCCGCAGCCGCGGGTCGTGGAGGACGGACGCGAAGCTCTCGGCGATCCGCTTGGTGGACTGGTGGTCCGGGGCGACCCCGTACCGCAGCAGCCCGCCGGTCACCGGCAGCCGGTCGATCATGGTGACCTCGGCGCCGGTGGAGCGCAGCAGCGCCTGCGCGGTGTAGCTCGCGGACGGCCCGGTGCCGACGACGGCGACCCGCAGCGGGCCGGCCCCGAGGTCGAGGCCGGCGGGCAGGCTGCGGGGGAAGACCGGCGCGCCCCAGGCGTGGTCGGCGGGGTGGTCGCGGAACCAGTCGCGGTTGAGCGCGCCGTAGACGGCGTCGGGCCCCGTCAGCCGGTCGACCGGGAGGACCGCGTCGACCGGGCAGGCGTCCGCGCAGGCGCCGCAGTCGATGCAGGCGGCCGGGTCGATGTACAGCATGTCGGTGCGGCCGAAGTCCGGCTCGTCCGGGGTGGGGTGGATGCAGTTGACGGGGCAGACGGACACGCACGAGGCGTCGTTGCAGCAGGTGCGGGTGATCGCGTAGGCCATGACGGGGGTGGGGTCCTCGCTGCGGGGGGGCGGGGAAGGGCCGGTCAGAGCATGTGGATGCGCCGGTAGATCTTCGCCGCGGCGCCGGTGAGCAGGCCGTTCTCGGCGAGGAACGCCATCAGGTGGCGGCTGCTGGTGCGCATCATGGCGCGCCGGTGCTCGCTGGCCCGGGCCTCGGCGAGCGCCCGGCCGACGTCCAGCCCGGCGGCCCGGTACACGGACGGGTGCACCATGCTGGTGACGATGACGTAGGCGCCGGCCGCGATGCCGAAGGCGGCGTTGCGGCGGCGCAGCGGGCCGGCGCCGCGCAGCCGTTCGCGGATCTCCTGGCGGGCGAACTTCATGTGCCGGGACTCCTCGACCACGTGGATCCGGGACGTCCCGCGGACGATGTCGAGGACGTCCTCGCCGCGCATCCAGTCGCGCTGCATGACGTCCAGCACCTCCTCGGCCACCAGGATGCCGCCGTAGGCGAGTTCGCCCCGGGCGAGCGACTTGTAGGCGCGTCCGGCCTGGGCGATCAGCCGGTTGGGCCGGTACTGGGGGACGCCCATCCGCTCGCAGGCGCGGGCGAACATGATCGAGTGGCGGCACTCGTCGGCGATCTCGGTGAGGGCGAAGCGGAACTCGGCGCCGGTGGGGTCCTTGAGGTACTGGTCGCGCAGCACCATCTGCTGCAGGATCATCTCGAACCAGATGCCGGTGGTCATGATCGAGCCGACCTCGTGGCGGGTGAGGGTGACCCGCTGCTCCTCGGTCATCTCCGTCCAGAGCGCGGTGCCGTAGAGGGTGCTCCACTCCGGGTTGAGCCCGTAGTGCCCGGGCGGGAGCGGGGCGTCCCAGTCGATCTCGACGGCCGGGTCGTAGGAGAGGAGCGCGGCGGAGTCGAGGAGCCGCCTGGAGACGTCGTCGTCGGCCGCGGTGTGGGTCCGGGTGGGGTTGCGTTCCGCCGGGTGAGCCATGGCTGCCTCCGTCAGGTGCGTGGCCTGCGCGGGAACCCGCACGCCCCGCTTATTGACGGAGATTACAATAAGAGCGGGTGTCCGAGAACCCCCCGCGCGCGGCCTCGTCGTCCCGCGCCCTCGACCGGCGCGCAGCCTCGACGACCGGCGCGCACCGCCCGCCCGCACGCCGTCCGGGACTGGCGGGCCCGCCCGGCCGGGGGATGATGGAGGGGTCGCGGCAGCGAACCCGCCGACGGAGAGGAGCGGACCGGATGGACACGGCGGACGCCCTGTACCGCGGCCGATCCCCCTTCGTCGTCAACGCCATGGGCGCCCTGCTCGACGCGGACGGCCGCATCGTCCGCTGGACCCCGGAGGCGGAACGGCTGCTCGCCCTCGGCGCCGCACAGGTCCACGGCCGGCGCGTGCACGACCTGCTCGCCGACCCCGCGGAATGGCCGGCGATGTCCGAGCTCAGCGCGGAGCAGCGGAACGAGGGCTGGTCCGGCGAGGCGGTGGTGCGCTCCGGCCGGGGCGAGCGGCTCGCGCTCTCCTACCAGGTGCTGCCGCTGAACGCGCCCGAGGCCGGCGACCCCCCGGGGCCGGTCACCGGCACCCCCCGCTACTTCGTGCTCGCCGCCCCCACCCCGCTGATCGCCCGTTCGCGTCAGGACCAGGCCTTCACCCGCGAGCTGTTCCTCCAGGACCGGGTCGGCCTGGCCGTCTTCGACGAGCGGCTGCGCCTGGTCCGCACCAACACCCATCTGCTCCCCTACAGCGGACTGCCGCCGGACCTGCGCGGGCGGCGGCTCGGCGACTTCCTCCAGCCCCAGGACGCCGCCGCCGTCGAACGCGGGCTGCGCGACGTGCTGCGCACCGGCCGGCCGCTGATCGGCGCGGAGGAGATCGTCCGCACCATCGAGGACCCGGCGGGCGGTGCGGTGATGGCGATCTCCGCGTTCCGGCTGGCGGCCCCGGACGGCCAGGTGATCGGGGTGACCGCGCTGTTCACCGACGTCACCGAGCTGCACCGGTCCGGCGAACGGCTCGCCCTGCTGCACCGGGCCACCGCGGCCGTCGGCGGCTCGCTGTCGGTCACCGGGACGGTGGAGGAGCTGGCCGCCGTCCTCGCCGCGCCGCCGCCGGCGGCCCCCGGGGGCGGGGCGGAGGCGGACGGCGGGGCGGCGCCGGGGCTCGCCGACCTGGTGGTGATCGACGTCGCCGAGGCCGTGTTCACCGGCGCGGAGCCGTCGCCGGGACGCGACGGCCGGGTACCGCTGCGCCGCGCCGCCGTCGCGGCCGCCGGGCCGGGCGGCCGGGGGGCGCCGGAGCCCCCGCCCGCCGGGGTGACCGTGCACGCCGACCCCGGCGAGCAGGCCGCGCACACCGACGTCCCCCCGTCGATGACCGTCCCGCTGCGGGCCGGCGGCAGCCTGCTCGGCCGGGTGAGCGTCCACCGCGCGCCGCACCGGCCGCCGTACCTGCCGGCCGACCTGGAGCTGCTGCGCGAGATCGCCGACCGCGCCGCCCTGGCCCTGGACAACGCCCGCCGCTACGCGCGCGAGCACCGCGCCGCCGTCGGGCTGCAGCGCAGCCTGCTGCCGCCCTCGCAGGCCGAGACCACCGCGGTCTCCACCGCCAGCGTCTACCTGCCGACCGACACGGCGAGCGGGATCGGCGGCGACTGGTTCGACGTCATCCCGCTGTCCTCCGCCCGGGTCGCGCTGGTCGCGGGGGACGTGGTCGGCCACGGGCTCGCCGCCAGCGCCACCATGGGGCGGCTGCGCACCGCCGTCCGGACGCTCGCCGACCTCGACCTGGAGCCGGACGAGCTGCTGGTCCACCTCGACGACCTGGTGGCCCAGTTGATGGTGGAGGCCGAACGGCCGGAGGAGGACGAGGACGGCCTCGACCCGGGCCCCGGGGCCGCGGCCGCCCTGCGGCCCCCGGTGAGCCACGGGGTGTGGAGCGACGCCGGGCACGACACCCCGGACGAGCAGCAGACCGTGCCCTTCGGCGCCACCTGCGTGTACGCGGTGTACGACCCGGTCTCGCGGCGCTGCGCGGTGGCCTCGGCCGGGCACCCGCCGCCGGCCGTCGCGGCGCCGGACGGCCGGGTGACCTACGTGTCCCTGCGCCCGGGGCCGCCGCTCGGCGTGAGCGGGCTGCCGTTCGAGGTGACCGAGGTCGAACTGGAGCCCGGCAGCCTGCTCGCGCTGTACACCGACGGGCTGCTCCTCGGATACGCGGACGACCTGGACGAGGGCATGGACGAGCTCGCCCACCGGCTCGCCGCCGCGGCCTCCCCGCCGGACGGCGCCGTCCCGCCCGCCGGGCCGGCGCTGCGGGAGCTCGGGCGGGACCTCGTCGCCGACCTCCCGGCCCACCGGCTCACCGACGACGTCACCCTGCTGCTGGCCCGCACCCGGGAGGTGCCGCCGGAGGCCACCGCGGGCTGGACGCTGGACGCCGACCCGGCGGCCGTCGCCCGGGTGAGGGAAGCGGCCACCGCCCAGCTGCTGGCCTGGGGGCTGGAGGAGCTGGCGTTCACCACCGAACTGGTGCTCAGCGAGCTGGTCACCAACGCGATCCGCTACGCGGGCGGCCCGGTCGGCGTCCGCCTGATCCGCGCCGAACGGCTCACCTGCGAGGTCTCCGACCCCAGCGCCACCCAGCCCCGGATGCGCCGGGCCCGCCTCACCGACGAGGGCGGCCGCGGCCTCTACCTGGTGGCCCAGCTCACCACCCGCTGGGGCAGCCGCTACACCCGCCAGGGCAAGACCATCTGGGCCGAGCAGGACCTCCCGCCCGCCTGACGCCCGGACACGCCCCCGTTCCGACCAATGCGGGGCGATTCGGACTCTCCACCGGTGTGATTGGTGCTCTGATCTGCCAACTCATCTCTTAAGGAGAGACATGCGTACTCGTACCGCGCTCGCCGCCGGTGTCCTCGCGGCCGCCGCCCTGCTGGCCGGCGGCGGGACCGCCGTCGCCGACTCCGTCGCCGAGGGCGTGGCCGCCAACTCCCCCGGCGTCCTGTCCGGCAACCAGATCCAGATCCCGGTCCACATCCCGGTGAACGTCTGCGGCAACTCGATCAACATCATCGGCCTGCTCAACCCGGCCTTCGGCAACACCTGCATCAACAAGTAGCACCCCGGCACACCGCGACGCGGGTCCGCCCTCCCGGGCGGGCCCGCGTCCTGCCGTCCGCGCCGCACGTCACAGAACGGCGGGCCGTTCCGTCCGGCGACCGGTACCGCTTCGAAGGGGCGGAAACCGGCGTGAGCAAGGCCGAGGACGCCCGGCCGCGCCACGACGCCTCGTCCACCCGGCCGGAGTCGGTCACGGCGTTCCCGTCCACTACGGCCGAGCGGACCCGCCGCGCCGGGTCGTGGCCCCCCGCTCAGGCCGGCGGTCCAGTGCGGGCCGACCAGGAGCTCGCCGAGGCGCTCGATGTCGGCGGCCATGTCGATGTCCGGGTCGAGCAGCCACTGGAGCTGGATGCCGTCGGCGGCGGCGATGAAGATCCGGGCGAGCCAGGCCGCGTCCACGGCGGCGGGGTCGTCGACGCCCTGCTCGATGCGCTCGGCGAGCCGGATCCGGAACCGCTCGTAGCGCTGTTCGAAGAAGTCGTGCGCCGGGTGGTCGGGCTCGGCGGCCGCCGCCGCGAGGTCGACGAAGAGCTTCACCAGCCCCGGGGTGGACGCGTTGTGCCGCAGGACCGCCGAGTGCGGCGGCTCGGTGCTCCCGGACCCGGGGCCGAAGCGGTCCTCGGCCGCCGCGTCCCGGGCCTCCAGGACGGCCGTGAGCAGGGCCTCCTTGCTGCCGAAGTGGTGCATCACACCGGCGTAGGTCATCCCGACCCGCTGGGCGATGTCGCGCAGCGAGACATGACGGCTGCCGGCCTCCGCGTAGGCGGCGAGGGCGGCGTCGATGATCTGCTGCCGCTTCGCCGAGGTCTTGGCGTACGGCCCCCGAGGCTTGCTCATGGGGCGGAGTCTACCGGCCGCGACACAAAAACAGATCAACGCCAGGTTTTCACCGGCGAAAGCATTGTGCTGTCAGGTTTTCGTGCTTATGGTGAGGCCACCCCCGCCTCCCGGGCGGCGGAACGCACCACGGAAGAGAGACCCGGCATGACCAGCTCGCCGATCACCCCCCTGCCCGAGGGCTTCCTCTGGGGCGCCTCCACCTCCGCCCACCAGACCGAGGGCGGGAACACCAACAGCGACTGGTGGCCGATGGAGCGCAGCGCGGGCGCGGGCGGCCACCTCCAGGAGCGCAGCGGCGACGCCTGCGACAGCTACCACCGCTGGCGCGAGGACATGGACCTGCTCGCCGGACTCGGCTTCACCGACTACCGGTTCAGCATCGAGTGGGCCCGCATCGAGCCCGAACCGGGCGTGTTCTCCCGCGCCGCCCTCGCCCACTACCGCCGGATGGTGGAGGGCGCCCGGGAGCGCGGCCTGCGGCCGATGGTGACCCTGCACCACTTCACCTCGCCGCGCTGGTTCGCCGATCGCGGCGGCTGGAGCGCCCCGGACTCCGGCGAGCTGTTCGCCCGCTACGCCGAGGCCGCGGCCCCCGTCTACGCCGACGGCGTGGACCACGTCTGCACCGTCAACGAGCCCAACATGATCGCCGTCATGGCGCCGCTGCTCGACCTGATGCTCGGCCGCGTCTCCGCCGCCGAGCTGGCGATCCCCCCGGCCGGCCTGCCGATGCCGGGCGCGCAGGTCACCGAGGCCCTGGTCCGGGCCCACCGGCTGGCCGTCGAGGCGGTCAAGTCCCGCGCGCCGCACGTGCGCACCGGCTGGTCGGTGGCCAGCCAGGTGAGCCACGCGCTGCCCGGCGTCGAGGGCGCCGAGGAGGCCCGCGCCGCCTACCTGCGCCCGCGCGAGGACGTCTTCCTGGAGGCCGCCCGCGGCGACGACTGGCTCGGCGTGCAGTCCTACACCCGCACCCTGATCGGGGCCGACGGCCCGCTCCCGGTCCCGGAGGACGCCGAACGCACCATCAAGGGCTGGGAGTTCTACCCCGCCGCGCTCGGCGACGCGCTGCGCCACACCGCCGCCACCGCACCCGGCGTGCCGCTGATCGTCACCGAGAACGGCATCGCCACCGCCGACGACACCCGCCGCGTCGCCTACACCGCGGGCGCCCTGGAGGGCATGGCCGCCGCGATGGCCGACGGGGTCGACGTGCGCGGCTACTTCCACTGGAGCGCCCTGGACAACTACGAGTGGGGCAGCTTCGCCCCCACCTTCGGCCTGATCGCGGTGGACCGGGAGACCTTCGTCCGCACCCCCAAGCCGTCCGCCGCCTGGCTGGGCGCCGCCGGCCGCAACCGGGTGCTGCCCGTCGCCGGGGCCTGATCCGCACCGCCACCGCGACCCCCCCGACCCGAAGGAGCCCGACCATGACCGACCGGACCCACCACCCCGCCCTGACGACCGCGCAGCAGGCCGCGCTGACCTCCGGCGGCGACTTCTGGCACACCCGTGCCCTGCCCGAGGCCGGCGTCGAGGGCATCATGCTCACCGACGGCCCGCACGGCCTGCGCAAGCAGCCCGAGGACGGCGACGCCCTCGGCATCGGCAGCAGCGAGCCCTCCACCTGCTACCCGCCGGCCTGCGCCCTCGGCTCCTCCTGGGACCCGGCGCTCGCCGAGCGGATCGGGCGGGCCATCGCCCTGGAGGCCGTCGCCAAGAACGTCTCGGTCGTCCTCGGCCCCGGCGTCAACATCAAGCGCTCCCCGCTCGGCGGGCGCAACTTCGAGTACCTCTCCGAGGACCCTCTGCTCACCGCCCGGATCGGCGCCGCCCTGGTGAACGGCGTGCAGTCCCGGGGCGTCGGCACCTCGCTCAAGCACTTCGCCGTCAACAACCAGGAGACCGACCGGTTCCGGGTGAGCGCCAACGTCGACGAGCGCACCCTGCGCGAGATCTACCTGCCCGCCTTCGAGCACATCGTCACCACCGCCCGCCCGACCACCGTGATGGCCGCCTACAACACGGTCAACGGCGTCCCGGCCGCCCGCAACCACTGGCTGCTGACCGAACTGCTGCGCGGCGAATGGGGCTTCGACGGCGTGGTGGTCAGCGACTGGGGCGCGGTCGCCGACCGGGTCGCCTCGCTCGCCGCCGGACTCGACCTGGAGATGCCGCCCTCCGGCCGGGAGGCCCTGGTCGTCGCGGCCGTCGAGGACGGCTCGCTCGACCCGGCCGCCCTGGACACCGCCGCCCGGCGGGTGCTGGACCTGCTGGCGCGCACCGCCGCCGCCCGGGTGCCCGGCGGCGGCTACGACGAGGACGAGCACCACGCACTGGCCGTCGCCGCCGCCGCGCAGTGCGCCGTGCTGCTCAAGAACGACGGCGGCCTGCTGCCGCTCGACCCCGACGGCTCCGCGAGGGTCGCCGTCGTCGGCGAGTTCGCCCGCACCCCGCGGTTCCAGGGCGGCGGCAGCTCGCACGTCGTGCCCACCCGCCTGGAGAGCGCGCTGGACGCGATCGGCGCGACCGTCACCGACCCGGAGCGGATCCGCTTCGCCCCCGGCTTCACCCTCGACGGCGCCGCCGACCCGGCGCTGGTCGCCGAGGCCGTCGAGGCCGTGCGGGCCGCCCGCCACGCGGTGCTCTTCCTCGGCCTGCCCGAGACCCACGAGTCCGAGGGCTACGACCGCACCGACATCGACCTGCCCGCCGACCAGCTCGCCCTGCTCGACGCCGTCACCACCGCCGCCGCGGCCTGCGGCACCGACGTCACCGTGGTCCTCTCCAACGGCGCGCCGGTGCGGCTCACCCCGTGGCAGGACCGGGTCGGGGCGGTCCTGGAGGGCTGGCTACTCGGCCAGGCCGGCGGCACGGCGCTGGCCCGGCTGCTGTTCGGGCTCGACAACCCCTCGGGCCGGCTCGCCGAGACGATCCCGCTGCGGCTGGAGGACAACCCCAGTCACCTCCACTTCCCCGGCGCCGACGGCCAGGTCCACTACGGCGAGGGCCTGTTCGTCGGGTACCGCTACTACGACACCCTCGGCGTGCCGGTCGCCCACCCCTTCGGCCACGGCCTGAGCTACACCACCTTCGGCTACGACGGCCTGGAGGTGACGCCTGCCGGGGACAACCGCTTCGACGTCTCGTTCACGGTCACCAACACCGGCACCCGGGCCGGCGCCGAGGTCGCCCAGCTGTACGTGCACGAGCGCGCCCCGCGGCTGCGCCGCCCCGAGCACGAGCTGAAGGGCTTCGCCAAGGTCCGCCTGGAGCCCGGCGAGAGCACCCGGGTGACCATCGCGCTGGACGAGCGCTCCTTCGCCCACTGGTCGGTGCGCGACCACCGCTGGCGGGTCGAGGGCGGGGAGTTCGAGCTGCGGATCGGTGCCTCCTCGCGGGACGTCCGGCTGCGCGCCGCGGTCGAGTGCGCCGCCGACGGCCACCGCCCCGTGCTCACCGCGGAGTCCACCGTCGGCGACTGGCTGGCCGACCCGGTCGGCGCGCAGATCATCGGCGCGGCGATGCGGGCGATGGCGGACTCGGTCGGCATCGACACCGACGACCCGCTCACCGCCGCGATGGGCGCGAGCCTCCCGATCGGCCGCATCCCGGCGTTCGTGAGCAGCGTGACGCCCGAGGACATCGACCGGCTGGTCGCCGCCCACCGCGAGCCGACCGCCCGGGGCTGAGCGGCCCGCTCACCGGTGCGGCCGGTCCCGGTCCGGCCACACCTCGATGTGGTCGTCCTCCAGGACCAGCCGCACCCGGTGCGCCAGGCCCAGCGACTCGGTGAACTCCCTCGGCAGCTGGAGCCGGCCGACCCGGTCCAGGACGGTGTACTCCTGCGCCGCGAGCGCCCCGTCCGCGCCGGTGGCGTCGGTGCGGCGCAGCACCTCGGTGGCGGTGCGGCCGTCCCGGATCCGCACCGTGCGGCGGACCTGGCCGGCCACCAGGGCGTCATGGGTGACGATCAGCACGGTGGTGCCCAGCTCGCTGTTGGCGGTGCGCAGGGCGCCGAAGATCTCCTCCGAGGTGGCGGTGTCCAGCTCGCCGGTGGGCTCGTCGGCGAGCAGCAGCCGGGGTTCGTTGGCGAGCGCGACCGCGATCGCCACCCGTTGCTGCTCGCCGCCGGAGAGCGCGGCGGGGGTGCGGTCGGCGGCCGCGGCGATGCCCATGAGGTCGAGCAGTTCCCCGGCCCGGGCGGCCCGCCGGCGGCGCGGCACGCCCGCGTAGCCCATCGGCAGCTGCACGTTCTCCCGGGCCGTCAGGTACGGCAGCAGGTTGGCGGCGGTCTGCTGCTGGATCGTCCCGACGGTGCGGCGCCGGTAGGCGGTGCGCGCACGCCCCTTGAGCGTGCCCAGGTCGGTGCCGGCCACCTCGGCGGTGCCGGCGCTGGGGCTGTCCAGGCCGGCCAGGATCCCCAGCAGGGTGGACTTCCCGGAGCCCGACGCGCCCACCAGGGCGAGCAGTTCGCCCTCCCGCACGGCCAGGTCGAGCCCCTGGAGGGCCTGCACCTCGACGCCGTCGCGGCCCCGGGTGCCGGTGCGGAAGATCCGCACCAGGTTCTCGCAGAGCACCATGGGCCGCCCGCCCCCGGCGGCGGGCCCTTCGGTCGGCCGGACGCTCACAACGCCTCCCCCAGTCGTAGCACGGCGCCCAGTCCCCGGCGCCGGGCGATCGCCGCCTCCAGGGCGGCGGCCGTCGTCATCAGCACGGCCAGCGCGACGCCGAGCCCCGCGGTGACCGTCCAGTCGATGTGTGTCGCGGGCTCGAACGGCCCGCCGGTGACGGCCCCCAGCCGCAGGCCGGGGCCCAGCACGGAGGGCAGCAGCAGGCCGAACGCGGTGCCGCCGAGCGCCGCCGCCAGCACCAGCGGCAGCAGTTGGAGCAGCTGCAGGGCGAACACCGCGCGTCCGCCGGTGCCCAGGGTGCGCAGGCAGGACGTCGTCCGGGCGCGTTCGCCGGCCGTGAGCAGCAGGTCCAGGGCGAACGCGGCGAGCCCGAGCAGCAGGCCGAGCACCGTGGTGACCCGGAAGGCCAGGTCCAGCGCGTGGGCCAGCCCGTCCGCGCCCAGTGCCTCCAGCTCGTGCGCACGGTCCCGCAGTTCGGCCTGCGGCCCGGCCGCTCCGCTGGGCGCGAGCTGGGTGGCGGCGGCGGCCCGCACCGCGGCCGGGTCCACGGCCGGTCCGCCCGCGGCCGGGTGGAGCAGGACGGCGGACGGGTCCGTCTGGGCGGGCAGCCGCCGCGCCGACGGGCCGGTGAACACCAGGACCGCGCCGCGCTTCGGCGCGCTGCCGAGCACCGGTCCGAGCACCGGGTCGCGCATCGCCTCCCGGGGCAGGGCGCCGACCACCCGGACCCGCGCCCGGGGCATGCCCAGGGCGGAGAGCACGAAGTCGCCGTCGGGGGCCAGGGCGGCGAGGCCGGGGTCGGCCAGCGCGGTGAGCACCGGAGCGTCGTCGCTGCCGCCGACCGGCGCGTCGGCCCCGGGGGCGGCCGCCAGGGCGCGGGCCATCGGGGAGGACGGCCGGGCGGCGCCGAGGGCGGCGGCGTCCAGCCCGACCAGCCGGGTGCCCTCGAAGGCGGTGCCGTCGGACTGCGCGACGAGGTCGCCGGTCGCGCCGGTGACGGTCACCTGGTGTCCCACGGTGGGGACCTTCGACAGGTCGCCGGCCAGCCGCTCCTTCGAGCCGACCAGCGCGACGGGCGCCCCGCCGGTGCGCCAGTCGGCGAGCTGCTCCCGGCCGTCGGCCAGGGTGCGCGGGATCAGGCCGCCGTAGACGCCGTAGCCCATGGCCGGCACCAGGACCAGCAGGGCGAGCGCCGCCGCGCCGCTCCGCTGCCCGGCGCGGGCCAGCGCCACCAGCGGGACCAGGCCGCGCGAACGGCGCGCCCCACGGCTCGCCCGGCGCAGCGCCGGCGGCAGCAGGCGCAGCAGCAGGCCCACCACGACCAGCGCCAGAAGCACCGGGGCGAAGGCGAGTTGGGGGTCGATGCCGGAGCTCGCGAAGGCGCCGCGGGTGCGCAGCGCGGCCAGCCCGCCGACGGCCGACAGCAGCACCAGGCCCTCCAGGACGAGCCGGCGCGAGCGCGGCCGCGGGCGGCCCCGCCCGGTCCGGGCGAGCAGGACGACGGCCGGCGCGCACCAGACCAGCAGGGCGGCGACCAGGACCGGACCGGACGGACCGAGCCCGGCGCCCGGCGGCGCGAGCGCACGGCCGATCGCCCGGCCCACCGCGACGCCCGCGCCGACCGCCACCGCGGACTCCAGCAGCAGGCGGCCCGCGATGCCGGCCGCACCGGCGCCGCGCGAGCGCTGGAGCGCGAAGGCGCCGGCCCGGCGGTGGACCCCGAGCCTGGCGGCGGCGAAGGCGGTGGCCACCACCACGGCGAGCAGGCCGGCCAGCGCGAAGCCCTGGAGCTGTTCGGTGCGCAGCCGCTGGGCGGCGAAGGCGTCCAGCTCCGGAGTGAGCCGGTCGGCGACGGAGAGCGTGCGCACCTCCTGGCCGGCCAGCAGGCAGGGATCGCTGCGGGAGGCGTCGCAGAGCCGGTCCGAGGGCGTGGCGCGCCACGCGGCCAGGTCCTCGCGTGCCGCGGCGATCCCGGCCGCGGTGGCGCCCGGCCCGGAGCGGTCGACGGTCAGCGGCAGCTCCCAGGTGACGTCGAAGCCGTGCTTCTGCCGGGCGAGCAGCTCGATCCCCCCGGCGCTGGTGAGCAGTTGGGCGTCCATCTCCCACTTGGTGCCGTTGCCGGCCGCGGCCAGCACGGGCCAGGGCCGGACCAGGAGCGGGGAGCGCTGCCAGAGCCGTTGCGCGCCGCGGTCGGTGCGGAAGACCCCGACCAGCACCGCCTCGGTGGACCACTCCGCCCCGGTCAGCTCGAACGGCTGCCCCAGCGCCAGGTTGAACTTCTCCCGGGTCGCCTCGGAGGCCGCGACCTCGACCGGTGGCGGCTTCTCACCCGGGATGCCCGGGGCCAGGTCCTCGGCGGGCTGCTGCGGCGCGCGGCCCCGGAGGTACTCGACCGGCCCGTCCGGGCCGTCGTGCTGGGCGTGGACCAGGGTCACGCCCGGCGGGTCGTCGCCGTAGAACGTGGCCACCCCGGGCCCGCGCACGCTCGCCAGGCCGGTGGTCACCCGGGCCCACGGGGTGCCGAGTACGGCGGTCCGCCGCAGACCGGCGGCGGCGCGCACCGCCCCGCCGATCCGGTCCAGGTCCCGGTCGAGCGTGCCGGGGGCCGGTGCCGGCCGCCACGGCGCCGGAACGGTGACGACGCCGGCGGAGAGCACCGGCCGGGACGGCTCCGCGCGGTCCACCCGGTCCGCGAGCGTGCCCGCCGCCAGCCGGTCGAACCGGGGCGGCCAGCTCAGCGGGACCGCCGTCAGCAGGACGGCGAGCAGCGCCAGCACGGCCGCGACCGGCCAGGCGGTCCGCGCCTCGCGCCGGATCAGGCGCAGTGTCAGCATGCCGGGCTCCCCCCGTCGAAGCGTCCGTCCGCAGGCGCGCCGCTCATCCGTCCTCCCCCGCGCGCAGGGCGCGGACCAGGTCGACCCTGGCCAGCAGCCGGGTGAGGACGACCACCGCGAGGGCGAGCAGCAGCCCGGCGACCAGCGCGGTGAGCACGGCGGCGGGCCGCCCCGGGGCGGTGGCCATGACCGGGAAGAGCGGGCCCGCGTTGTCGTCCAGCACGGTGAACTCCGGCAGCAGCGCGGCGAGCACCAGGCCCAGCAGCCCCCCGAGCAGCACCGGGGGCACGGTCACCGCCACCTGTTCGGCGCGCAGCAGCGCGGTCAGCTCGCCGCGCCGCACGCCCAGCGCGCGCAGCACCGCGAACTCACGGCGGCGGGAGCGGGCGGTGCTCACCGTGTGCAGGGTCAGGGCGGTCACCGCGAACAGCGGCGCGGTGACCAGGACCAGCAGCCAGGCGCAGCGCAGTCCGGTCCGGAACGGGCCGTCCGCCAGGGCGGCGGCCACCTCCGGGACGCTCTGCGGGCGGCCGTACGCGCCGTGATCGTTCACGGCCGCCCAGGTGGCCGCCGGATCGTCGCTGGCCAGCCACCAGCGGGTGGCGGTGGGCGGGGGCGCCCCGGTGAGCGACCGGGCGGCGGCGACCGCGCGAAGGTCCAGCAGCAGGTGGCCTTGGGTCCGGTCGTAGCCGGGCAGCGCGTCGACGACTCCGGTGATCCGGACCTTCTGGGTGCCGCTCCCGTCGTGCTCCCAGGCGAGGTCGACGGTGTCGCCGGCCCTGGCGCGGACGGCGTCGAGCAGCGCGCGGTCGGCGAGCACGGGCAGCACCGGGAGTTCGGGGGCGCCGGTGCCGGTGCCGGGCCGCACCGTCAGGACCACGCCCGTGCGGGCGGCCCCGTTCAGCTCCTCCTGGGAGCGCAGCACCGCGTGCAGCAGATCGGCGCCGTCCGACTCCAGGGCGCAGGCGTCGGCGTGGTGGCCCGAGGCCGACGGGCGGCCGTCACCCCTGGGCGCCCCGGTGCCGGGGCAGCCGAGTGCCGCGGGCTCGACGGGGGCCGTGTCGGCGCGGGCCCAGCTGCGCCCCGGTGGCAGGGTCAGGTCGGTGCGCTGCCCGCCGGTGACGGCGCCGATCCGCTCCACGCGCAGGTCGAGGGTGGTGCGGGTGCGCTGCCGGCCGGTGAAGTCGACGCCGAGCCGGCCCAAAGTCAGCGGGTGGGCGCGCGCCGCGCCGTCGGCCAGCGGGACGGTCACGGTGTGCGGGTGCCCGTCGGCCGTCAGCGGGACGCTCAGCTGCTCGGTCAGCCCGTCGGCGTCCTGGAGCCACAGCCGGAGTTCCGGGCCGGGCGCCGGGAGCGGACGGTCGGCGCTCGCCGTCACGGTCACCTCCAGTGCGCCCGGCTCGCCGGGCACCGGGATCCCCTGGGCGGGGGCGGCGGCGGTCAGCGGGGCCAGCAGCTCGGGGACCGGGCGGTCGGCGAGGTCCCGGCGCAGGAACGGCAGCCCGGCGGCGGAGGCGGCCGCGGTGTCGACGGCGACCGTCTGGACCACGGAGGAGCCCACGAAGGCCGACTGCTCGGCGACCGGGGTGAGCGCCGTGACGCCCGGCAGGGCGGCCAGTGCGCCGTGCTGGCGCACCGGCGGGCCCGACACCCCGGTCAGCCGCAGATCGGCGCCGACCGTGTGGGCCGCCCGGGCGCGGTCGCCGGCCGGCAGCGCGGCCAGCACCCCGGCGGCCAGGCTGCCGGCGGCCACCGCCAGCAGGGTCACCAGCACCGGCACCGCCTGACGGCCGGTGTCGCGGCTCAGCCGCCAGGCCCCCAGCGGCAGCACCAGTCCGCGGGCCCGGGCGGCCGCCCGTTCCAGCAGCCGCCCGGCCACCGGCAGCACCCGCAGCAGCAGGACCGCGCCGGCCACCGCCAGGGCGGCGGGGGCGAGCACCAGCGTCGGGTCGGCCCAGGAGTCGAACCCGGCGTCCGCGCCGCCGGCCACCACGCCCCGGTAGCGCCGCAGTTGGACGAAGCCGAGGGCCGCCACGGCGAGCAGTGCCAGGTCCGCGCCGGCCCGCTGCGGCCCGAGCAGCCGCGGCCCGCGCCGGCGCAGCGCCCGCAGGGCGCCCGGGTCCAGCGCCTGCCGGGCGAGCGGCAGCAGCAGCGCCGCGCCGTGCACCAGCAGCACGAATCCCGCGGCCCACCGGACGGTCCCGCCGTCGTCCGCGGCAAGGCCCCGGGCCCCGGCGGCGTGCAGCACCCCGGCGAGCAGCGGCCGGGCCAGCAGCAGCCCGCAGAGTGCCGCCGGCACCACCGCCACCGCCCACTCGCCGGCCGCCGCCGCGAGCAGCCGGACCGCGCCCGCGCCCCGGGAGCGCCGCAGCGCCTGGTCGGCGGCGAGGACGTCGGCCAGCCGGCGGGCCGTCAGCACCAGGACCACCGCGGCGAGCAGCGCGAGCAGGGCGCCCGGGACGGCGACCTCGGAGCGGACCGTCAGGGCCGGCAGCACCTGGCCGTCGACCGCGGCGGGCAGGGTGCTGAAGACCGTGGTGTCGGCCAGCGCCGGTTCGGCGCCCCGGTAGACCGAGCGGCCGGTGTCCGAACGGGTGAGGACGGCCACCCGGCCGCGCAGCGCGGCGAGTTCGGACAGGCTCGACCCGCCGGTGTCGGGCAGGGCCAGCCAGACGGCGAGCGCCCGGTCGCCGTAGCGGGGCAGTGCGGTCAGTGCGGCGCCGTCGGTCAGCAGCAGCGGGCGGCCCGCGCCGTCGGCGCCGCCGAGGCCGGTCCAGAGCGCGGCGGCGTCCGGGTCGGGCCGGTAGACGCCGGTCACGGCGAGGGTGAGCGGTTCGCCGGTGCCCGGGTGCCGGACGGCCAGGGTGACGCCGCTGTCCACACCGAGCCGGTCGGCGGCGTCGGCGGGCAGGGCGACGCGCAGCGCGCCGTCGGCGGCCGGGGCGGTGCCCGGGGCGTCCGGCCAACTGCCGCTGCGCAGACGGGCGTAGCGGTCGGCGCCGGGCAGCGAGACCGGGACGGCGGCGAGCACGGTGTCGTCGGCCCGCTGGCGGGCGGCGGGCGGCAGCGGCAGGTTGACCGCGGCGGCGCCGCGCACCGCGGTCTCGGTGCGGAACGGGGTGCCGGCCATCGTCCGGGCCAGCGCCGCGCGCACCGCCGGGTCGGCGGCGGGCAGCCCCTGCGCCGACCAGCGTCCGCTCACCTCGACCGCGTGGCCGGCGTCGGCGGCGAGCCGCTCGCGCACCCCGGCGGTGGCGGCCGACCGGGCCAGCCCGGCCACCGCGGCGAGCACCGCGGTGGCCACCAGGACGCTCACGGCCACGGCCGCGAGCACCGGTCCGCGCTGCCGGATCCCGCGCCCGACTCCCACCAGTAGCATCCGCCGCTCCCCTCGCCGCCCTCCCCACCGAAGGGGCGGACCGCGCCACGGGCCCCTCTGTGGCTCGGAGTTGAGGTTCTACCACAGTGACCCGCATGTGGTCTGTACCAATCCTGGTACGATCCCGGATCCTGCCCGACGGACCGACAGGTCACGTACGGGAAGGGCGGTTTGTGTCCGTCCGGGCCGACTCCCTGCCCGGAAGGACAGACTGCGGACGGACCGGCTGCGGGCGGACCGCGCTGCGGGCCGGCTGCCGGATCAGGGGGTGGTGGGGAGGGCCGGGTCGAGAACCGGCCCGCCCGGGACGAGAACAGGCCCGTTCGGGTCGACGACGGGCCCGGTCGGAACCACCGGCCCGCCCGGGTCGACGGTGGTGTCGGACGGGACGTAGTGCAGGTCACCGGAGAAGAAGATCTGCGCACCGGTCGCGAGGGTGGTCGGCGCGCTGAGGCAGACCTTCAGCTGGGTGACGGCGAACGGCCCGCCGCCGACCCAGTAGTTGACGTTGTAGGCGTTCCTGCACTGCTGCTGCCGCGAGAGCTGCAGCATCGAGGGGAACGACGGCAGGGTCGCGAAGCCGGGATCGGGCGCCTGCGCCACGTTCACGGGCCCGGGATCGGTGGCGGGCCCCTGCGCGGCCTGCGCGGTCCCGGCGGCCAGCGCCAGCAGCGGGGCCAGCACGGCCGCGGTGGCCGCCGCGGAGACCGATCGGCGAAGACTCATGGGAGAACGCTCCTTCGGGAGGACGGAATCGCCGGCGCCCGGCGCCCTCTCGGCGGCCGGCGCCACGGACCGAAATCCTCGCGGTCCCGGCCGGTTCGGCGGTATCCCATGTTTCTGGTCCGTTTCCCGGCGCGACGCATCACCGCCTCGGGCGCCTTGGCCGTCCGCAGTCATTTGACTGATGCCGCGGCCCGCGTCCGGGCGGCAGTCTCGTGGTGCGGCGAGCCCGGCCCGGGGCCCGTCGCGCCCGAGCACTGTCATCCGCCTGTGCCACAGCCGCAGGCAGACCCGGAAAGCGAGTCCCATCGTGGCCCTCAAGTCCTCCAAGCCGGCGACCGTCCTCGCGGGCGCGGTCGCCGCGGCGGCCCTGCTCCTCACGGCGACGCCGGCGTCCGCCGCCAACCCCCCGTACGACGGCTGCCCCGGCTGGGCGCTCTGCCTCTACCAGAACGGCGGCGGCACCGGCTCGAAGGCGATCGTCACCGCGCCGCCGGCCGGCAGCGGCTCGATCGTGCGGCTGACGCAGGTCCACTTCCTGAACGGGGACCTGGCCAACAACCAGGTGTCGTCCTGGATCAACAACACGCAGTGCGGGATCGAGTTCTGGGACGACCCCTACGGCGAGCTCCACCCCTCCATCCTGGACTACGCGCCGGCCTGGAGCTGGGGCTACAAGGGCGACTACGACGCCGGCACCAACCACAACTACCTCAACGACCGGATGTCCGGTCTGCGCTTCTCCTGCTAGCGGCCGCGTCCGGTCCGCGGGCACCGACCCGCCGGACCGGACCGTTCGCCACCCGCCCCCGTCCCGCAAGGAGCCGGGGGCACTTCCGTGACTCCCCCCGGAACGAGGTCCCGTGAAACGTCCACGTCCAACGGCCGCACTGCTGTCCGGCCTGCTGCTCTCCGCCGTCCTGCCCGCGCTCGTCCCCACGGCTCCGGCCGTCGCGGACCCGCTGCCGGCCGGCACCGTCACCGCCGGTCCCGGAGCCGAGGGCCCGGACCTGAGCTTCGCCAACCGCACCGGCCCGGCTCCGGGCATGCCCGACTGGTCCCGCGCGGGCTTCCGCGGCGGCCGGCAGCTGCCCGGCAGCGGCGGCCTGACCGGTGACGCCGGCTGCCGCATCACCCCGGACAGGCTCGCCTCCCAGTACTCCGTCCGGCCCGACGACGGGGTCGACGACACCACCGGCCTGCAGCGGGCGATCGACGACATCAAGGCCAACTGCTCGCCCAACGCCAACTTCGACAGCCTCTCGCTGATCTCCCTGCCGGCCGGCCGGATCGACCTCTCCCGGCAGATCTACGTGGACGCCGACTACCTCGTCCTGCGCGGCCAGGGTTCCGGCGCCGGCGGCACCCGCCTGGTGTTCCGCCCCGACACCAACACCCGCTACGACACCCTGGTCAACGGCCGCTGGGACCAGGACAGCATGAAGGCCGGCAGCGGCAGCGACGTCGGCACCGGCGGCTGGATCTGGCCCGGGCGCGGCCTGTTCCGCGTCCAGACCCGGGACATCGCCGAGCGCTACCAGGACGACTGGGCCGCCGCCCCGGCGAACCGCAAGGACATCTTCGAGGGCAGCGTCAACCAGCACTGGGCCTCCGGCATCAAGGTCGCCGCCAAGGCCGCCGACCCCGGCTGGGCGGCCCGCCAGGGCCAGGACGTCGTCCAGCTGGACCCCAAGGCCGACATGAAGAAGTTCGCCCCGGGCGGCTACGTCTGGGTCGGCGCGGCCAACAGCGTCAAGTTCTACGAGCAGCAGGGCGTCTCCGACCGCAGCCAGATGGACAACCTCCACATGCGGCAGCAGATGTTCCGCGTCAGCGCGGTCGACGCCACGGCCAGGACGGTCACCCTGGACCGCCCGCTGGAGTGGGACCTGCCGGTCGACTCCACCTCGGACGGCTCCCCCGCGCTCGGCGACAAGCCGTACGCCAGCAAGGTCACCCCGCTGAAGGTCGTCCAGGGCGTCGGCTTCGAGGACTTCGCCTTCACCCAGGACATGAACGGCCTGCCCAGGCTCGGCGGCGGCAGCTACAACCTGACCCCCGACCAGGCCGTGCACAACTACGGCAACATGGCGCCCGAGTACGCGATGCACGGCATCGTCTTCAAGTGGGCCGCCAACGACTGGGCGCGCGGGCTGAAGGCCGAGATGACCGGCTCGCACCCGATCGTCACCGAGGACGCCCGCAACCTCCAGATCGAGCGCAACAGCTTCGACGGCGCCTGGAACAAGGGCAAGGGCGGCAACGGCTACCTGCGCGGCAGCCGGGTCTGGGACTCGCTGTACGCCTACAACCTCAGCCGCAACCTGCGCCACTTCACCTTCCAGTGGTCGGCCAGCGGCAACGTCGCCTTCCGCAACGACCTCGACTCCGACCTCAACCTGCACGGCGGGTGGGAGCACAACAACCTCTTCGAGCAGAACACCCTGCGGGTCCCCTACGAGCACCGCTCCGGCAACTGCCAGACCAACTGCGGCGGCGAGGGCGGCGAGATCGACGAGGGGACGTGGTACCCGGTCTGGTGGGCGGCCGGCCCCAAGGCGGTCAAGTGGTCCGGCTCCTCGGGCCCGCAGAACGTCTTCTACAACAACACCATGGTCAAGCAGGCGACGCCGGGCGGCCCGTTCGCGCCGTACGCCCCGTACGGCAGCCAGTCCGGCACCGCCTTCCAGTTCGGCTCCGCCAACGGCAACCCGCAGCGGTTCCAGCCGCTGAGCCAGGGCGGCCAGGCGATCCCGGACTGGACCGGCCGGGAGACCCTCGACTTCGCCGGCCAGGGCGTCGTCCCCACCGACGTCGGCAAGCGGCCCTCGCTGTTCCTGCGGGACACCGGCGGCGAGCTCGACCCCCGGACGAACAACCGCCGCAAGATCGCCACCTGGAACATGCAGGGCGCGGGCACCGGCGGCGGGACGGGCGAGGGCTCCGCCGCCTACGAGAGCAAGTACACGCTGGGAGTGAACCAGCTGGCGGTGCAGAACCGGGCCGACATCATCGCCCTCCAGGAGGCCGGCGCCCCGCCCAGCGGCGCGACGTTCTCGCAGGACATCCCGCAGAACCCGGAGGTGTTCTTCGACTGGATCGGCCACGCGCCGCCGGTCCGCGAGTACCGGTACGGGGGGACGGCCGCCAGGCCGCAGAACTACCTGTACTGGCTGCACACGGACACCGATCCCAACACCTCGACGGGCCGGGTCAACCTGGCCATCATGACCCGCTCCCAGGTCCCGTCCCAGGACGTGTACGTCGTCGGGGCCGGGCTGTACAGCGGCTCCACCGGCCGGCCCGCGCTCGGCGTCAACGTCGACGGCGTCGTGTACTTCACGGTGCACGGCCTCTCGGGGAGCGGCGGCGACGATCCCGACCTGCTGCGGAACATCCGGACGCGGATGGCCACCGCCGGCCCCAACGGGACCCCGCTGCCCTGGATCGCCCTCGGCGACTACAACCGTGCGCCGCTGCCCCCGGCCGACCCGACCGAGCCGGACAGGTCGCTGGCCACCGCGGTCGCCGGTGAGTTCACGGTGCACGCCCCGGCGGTGCCGACCCATCCGACCGTCCGGCGGCTGGGCTCGAACACCCCGGACCGCGTCCTCGACTACGCGGCCGTTCCCGTCGGCAACGCGAATCCCACCGTCCTCGGGCTCAACCGGGCCGACATCCTGCTGTCGGACCACTACCCCGTCGTGATGGAGGTCGGCAACCTGCCGAACCCGCCACGGTCGCAGACGGTGACGGTGCCGGTGCCGAACTCCGCCGTCCTGCGCAACGCCGCCACCACCAACGTGGCCGCCCCCGGCAGCAGCACCCACGTGGTCAGTGACCAGCCGGTCAACCGGGCCGACATCCAGGGACAGGCGTTCAGCCTGGCGCCCGACCCCGAGTACAGCGGCTACTACCGCCTGTTCCATGCCACCGTGCCCTACCCCGGCCGCTACCTCGGGCAGGAGGGCGGGGCCCGCGACGCCCGGACGGTGCTGTGGCCGAGCCCGGCGCTCGACCAGCTCTGGCAGCCGGTCTCCCACGGCGACGGCACCTGGACCCTGCAGAACTACGTCACCCGCCAGTTCCTCACGGACCTCGGCCCGGGCCTCGGCGTCGTCGGCCTCGACCAGACCGGCTCGGCGGCCCAGCGCTGGTTCCTCCAGGACCCCCAGGAGAGCACCCGGCTCACCGAGATCGTCGCGACGGACTCCGGCGACGCGAACACCACGCTCTCGGTCGACGGCATGGACACCGCGCCCTACCCGGTCTACCTGGCCCCGGACCTGCACGGGAACAACCAGCGGTTCAGCACCATCGCCGCAGGACCGGACGGCGACGACAACTGCGTGTACCTCGTGTACGGCCGCCAGTACGTCAACTCCACGACGGCCCACCCCGGGACCCCGCAGAACGGCGACGTCGTCACCATGGGCGACTACCGCCCCAACGACAACGGCTACCTGTGGTGCAGGACCAACGACGGCCCGAACGGGACGCTGCTGTCCAACTTCTCCAGCCCCTACGAGCACCTCGACCTGACCCGCAGCACCGTGGTCGACACGGTCACCATCACCCGCCCCGGACTCGCCACCGCCCGGCTCCACTGGCTCTTCCGCTCGGTCACCCAGTAGCCGGCGGGCCCCCGGGGCCCACACGCCCCCGGGGACCCGGCCCCGGCAAGGCGTGGCGCACGGTGAACATTCGCACACGCACCGTAGGCTTCGGGGCAGTCGGGCCGCCCGCCGCCCGCAAGGAGGAGCGTCATGTCGAAGTTCAAGGCCACGATCTCGGCGAAGACCAAGGACAGGAAGGTCGAACGGATCAAGCGGTACCTGGAACTCAACGACTACGACGTCGAGTTCTCCCCCAGCCTGGACGCGGACATCGTGGTGACGGGCGTGGGCCCGGCGCCTCTCAAGAACCCCACGATCGCCAAGCTTGCCGAGCAGCTGGGCCTGCTGCTCCCCAGGACGAAGGAGGCGTACGACCTCGTCGTGATCGGGGGCGGCCCCGCCGGCCTGGCCGCGGCCATCAACGCCCGGAGCCTCTACGGCCTCACCACGCTCATCATCGAGCAGTACGCCCCGGGCGGGACGGCCGCCACGTCGATCAACGAGATCGACAACTACTTCGGGTTCGATGACGGAATCGAGTCCAGGCTGCTGTGCCACAAGGCCGTCGTCCAGGCGAAGAAGTTCGGGACCGAGTGGCTGCCCGGCTACGGTGTGACGAAGCTGGAGCTCAGCAAGGATCCGAAGACGACGAAGCACAAGATCACCGCGACCAACTCCGAGGGCTCCCCGGACGTCACGGTGGAGGCCTCGCTGGTCCTGCTCGCCACCGGTCTCGTCCCGCGCAAGCTGACGCAGAAGACCGCCGCCGACTTCGAGGACCAGGGCATCTCCTACTACGCCCTGCCCGGGGACGCGGAGGGCGTGACGAAGAAGGACACGATCATGGTCATCGGTGGCGGCGACTCCGCCGGACGGGCCGCCCTGATGTTCTCCGCCACGGGGGCCGACGTCATCCTGCTGATCCGCGGCAAGACCGCAGGCGCCGACATGCTCAAGGTGGTCTACGACAAGGTCAAGGAGGACAAGAACATCACGGTCGTGGCCGACACCGAGGCCATCGAGTTCAAAGCCGCCACGTCCGCGAACGCGAAGCTGACAGTGAGCACCGGCGAGACCGGCAAGACCATCGTCACCAAGTCGTACGACGTCACCGCCGTCTACGCCGTCATCGGTGCCGACCCCGACACCAAGTGGATCGAGGACGCGGGCGTCACCGTAGTCCGCAAGCGGAAGCCGGACGGCACGAAGGCGAAGTACGGACTGGTCGCCACCGACCTGGACATCTACTACGACGCGATGAGGGACGGCACGTTCGACCCCAAGACGCACGCGGAAGAGCTCACGAACGTGACCGCCATGGCCACCAACAAGCCCGGCGTCTTCGCGGCCGGCGACGTCCGTTTCCGCAGCGAGCGCCGCATCCCCAGCGCCGTGGGCGAGGGTACGGCCGCCGCCCTGGCCATGAGCAACTACCTGCTGGGCAAGCCCGAGGTCCTCTACGCCCTGGTGCGCCGGGCGGCACCCGCCTACTACCTGTCCTGATCTCCCGTTCGACCGGCAGAGAACGGACCGGACGGTCCCCACCGACGAGGTCGTCCGCGAGCCTGTCGGCCGTCACCCGCACCGTGCACAATCAGCCGTATGACGATCACCACGGTCGCGCCACCCTCGCGCACCACGCCCGCGGGCCTCGCCCTGGGGTTCCTGACGGGTGGCGCGATCGGGGTGTCAGTGACCGCGTTCATCGGCGGGTGCGTCGTCGGGAAGGCGCCGCTGATCGTCCTGGGGCTGGCTCTGCCCGCGGTCTACGGCCTGGTCTTCCACCTCTGCACCCTGCCGCACCGCTCCCGTGAGAGTGCCGTCGCGCCGAGCACGGCGCTCGCGATGATCGAGAGCCGGGAGGCCGTCGGGAGCGACACCAGTGACGTGCCGGTGCGGTTCGAGCTGACCGTCGCACCGGACGACGCGCCGGCGTACCGGGTCGAGATCCGGCAGGACGTCAACCTCGTGGAGCTGCCCGACTACCGCCCGCGCGGGATCGTGGTGGTCGAGTACCAGCCGGACCGGCCCTGGAAGGTCCGGATCGTGACGCGGCCGACACCGGCGTGGGAGGAGCGGGCGGCCGGCGCGCGCCTGGACTCGGCGCCCGGTCCGGCCATGAGGAACGATCCCCCGGAGAGCCGTGCCGGTGGGTTCCTCACCCTCCTCGGCCTGCTGCTCGGCGTGGCCGGCGTACTTCTGCTCTTCCGCGCCGACCTGTTCGGCCACGGGGGAAGCGGCGCCGCCCCGAATCCGCCCGTCTCCTCCTCGTCGTCCTCGTCGTCCACGACCACCGTCACGTCGGCGACCGGCACGGTCACCCTCGGGCCGGGCCAGTCGATGCTCGACCGCGGCGAACTACGCAAGGCCGTCGAGTCATTGACGCAGGACGGGGACACCCGCCAGGCACTCACCGTCGTCGTGCAGGACCGCCTGCTGACGGTCGTCTTCTCCCCCACCGGCGTGCGGACCGCCGGGTTCGACCCCCGCTCGCTGCCCTTCGATCGCGTCGCCGCGCTGGTCGAGGAGGCCAGGACCGGCCTCGGCGTCGACTCCCCGCGAAGCTGGCAGCTGACCGCCGACGCCGTCGGCGGCTCGCTCACGCTCAGGGTCGTGGTGACCGGCGACCGGGGCACCGGAAGCCTGGAAGCGGACGGGCAGGGCACAGTACTCCGGCGCAACGGCAGTTGACCGGATCGGACCGGATCGGCCGGAGGAGAACGCGTGGGGTGGCATGAGTCACTGGTGCTGTGGTGTGCGGTGTGGGGTGCGGCGGCGCTGATCGGGGTCGGCATGTCGCTGGCCGGCGTGACCAAGGCGCAGCGGACGGTCCGGCTCACGGGGCGGATCGACCGGGTGCGGGCACCCCGGCACGGCGGGTCCCGGTCGGGCGGGATATCGGTGGTCGTCTCCTACCGCGACCCGGCCTCCGGGCAGGACGTCATCGTGACGAACGACGGTGAGCGCGGCGAGATGATCACCTCGGCGTGGGAGGGCCGGGAGATCGGGCTCAACCATCCGCGGGGCAGGCCGCACGCCTACCGGTTCTCCGACGTCCCCGAGAAGCCCGCGCGCGGGCTGGGCCTGCCGAGCTGCGCGGCCTTCCTGGTCTACGCCGGGCTGGTGGTCCTCGCCTCGGTCGACTGGGGGTGGCCGTGGGCGCTGATCGGTTCCGGCGGGCCGCTGGCACTCCTCGGCGCCGTTCAGCTGCCCGGGGCGGTGCGTGCCGGGAACGACCGCCTCGGCAGGCTGGCCGCGATGGAGACCGTGCAGGGGCGGGTCGTCGCCGTCCTGAAGGACGTCAGCGTCGACCAGGACGACGGCCACACCACGACCACGATCACCCCGGTCGTGTCGTTCGTGACGCGCGGGGGCACCGTCGTCACGGCCCACTGCACGTCACACCTCCCGGACCCCGCCGGCGCGTACGGCCGTGAGGTCACGGTCCACTACACGGCCGCCGACCCGGCCGAGTTCACGCTGGACCGTGCCGCTGAACACCGCTCGAAGCAGTGGGACGTGAGGGTCCACGCCCTGGTGATCGCCGTGCTCGCGGCGGTGGCCGTGGCGGGCATGGTGTTCCTTCGGGTCTGAGAAACAGAACAGCCGGTCGATCCGAGGATCGACCGGCTGTTCTCTGTGTGCGCGAGGGGGGAGTTGAACCCCCACGCCCTTTCGGGCACTGGAACCTGAATCCAGCGCGTCTGCCTATTCCGCCACCCGCGCAACTGGGTGATGGGTAAATAGTAGCCCACCCCCGGGGGTGCTCCTAACCAACGGGGAGGGAGCCGTCCCGGAGGGAGGTGAGGAAGGCCTGCCAGGAGGCGGCGGGGAAGAGGAGGACTGGACCGGAGGGGTCCTTGGAGTCACGCACCGGAACGACGCCGGGGGTAGAGGACGCGAGAGCTACCTCGACACAGTCGCCCCCGTTGCCGCCGCTGTAGCTGCTCTTGATCCACTCTGCGTCGGCGAGCACGTTCCTCTTCATTTCTGAACCCTTCCAGCGCCTCGGCAATCAGCGCGAGCGAGTCGTCCGTCGAGAGCACTTCCCCGCGGAGGCGATCATAGCTGCGCTGATGACCCGACACGACGGCCGGAACGTTGCTCGGATGGCCGCGATCGAGGCTCTCCGAGTAGACCCAGTGCTGGCCGTCCGGCATCTCCAGCAGAACCATGGACTTGTCGATGATCGTCCGCCGATCGGCGAACGGCGCCACCTGGATGACGATGTTGGGCAACCTGGCCACAGTCAGAAGGTGTTCCATCTGGCGCCGCATCACCCGAGGCCCCCCGTAAACCGTACGGATGGCGCTCTCATCAAGAATGGCCACCACCAACGGGCCTACAGGGTCGAGGAAACGCCTCTGTCGACCCAGGCGAGCCGCCGTGCGTTCTTCGATCAGCACGGAATTGCCCGCCGCATCACTGGCCTCGAAGATGGCTCTCGCATACTCGGGGCACTGCAACAGGCCATGCATGACGGAGTATTGGACCAATCGTAGCGCGACCGCCTCGGCCTCCATCTCCGCGTGATCCTGGAACCAGTCCGGATGCTCGATCCCCGCATTCCAGTCCACCCGGTCCCACAGCCGCTTCAGTGAGCCGCCCGTGTCCAGCAGCCGGTCCGCATCCTCGACCATCTCGGGCTGCATCCGGCGCTTGCCGCTCTCGCAGCGCGTCAGCACGGTGCGGTCGCAGTGCAGGAGTTTGGCCAACTCCTCCTGGGTGTAGCCGGCCAGCTCCCGATAGAACCGCAGCTCCTCGCCGAACATCACGGCCGAGCTCGCCGTCGGCCCCCGCTTGATCCTCCGGTGTGCCATGACCGCTCCCCTCACGTGCCGCACACACCCCGCACGGCGATTTGGTCGTCACCGTACCTCCGAAAGCCGATGATTGATCTCGGAACGGAGTTATTCGCTTGCACAGCGTGATTCCCGCGCCCCATTTCGCGCGCCCGTTCGCAATCCCCCCTCATCCCCGGAGGTCCCCATGCCCTGTCGCCGGCCGCGCGAGTTCGCCACCCGACTCATCCCTCGGACCGAATCCACCCCCCTCGCCCGCACCATCCTCCGCGCCTATCTCGCCGGGATGCCGCAGGGCGAACGCTTCTCCGACGTCGGCGAGTTGATCCTCGGAGAACTCTTCGCCAACGCCGTCCGGCACGGCGACGCGCCACCGGACCGCCTCATCGAGATCCGGTTCGCCGTCACCGCCGGCCGCCTCCGCGTCGAGGTCCACGACGCCGGCACCGGCCGCCCCACCCTCCGACCCCCGGCCTCTCCTGACGACGAGCACGGCCGCGGCCTCTTCCTCGTCGACGAGCTCGCCGAACGTTGGGGCTGCCGCCCCCGCGCCGGCGGCATCGGCAAGTTCGTCTGGGCCCTCATCGCCCCCACCCCCGACTTCACCGATCTCAGCCTCGACAGCACCCCGAAGCTCGCCCCGGCCTGACCCAGGGCGACCACACCGCCGACCTGGCATGGTGTACTTCTTCGGGCGCCCAACTCCCTTAGGAGACAACGTTGTTCCGTGGCATGACACCGAAGGACTTCCACTTCCCCACCGACCGGGAGACCGCGCTGGCGTTCGGCGAGCCGGTGGCCGTCCTGCGGGACGCGCCCGCCGACTGGCCCGTCGCCATGGGCCGCCATTCCTTCAACGACTTCCTCTACCAGATCGATGTCGGCTACCACCTGCCGGACGGCGAGCCGGTGGGCACGGTCTCGACCGTCCTGCAACTCGCCGAGCCGACCAATGAGTTACTCAACTTCATGGTCAACAGCGGGCGGTCCGCCGAGGGCGTCACCGACCAACTTCCCTACCTCGGCCGGGACATCAGCCTCGACTCGCTCCTCATCCCCGTGCACGCCCACCATCACCAGGACTGCTTCAGCGCCCACCTCCCCCGGCTCCCCCATGAGACCGGCTGCATCGTGGTGACCGGCGTGTCGGCGTACTGGTCCACGCTCTCCGCGCTCGTCCTGCGCGCGCCCGCCGACTTCCCGGACACCCACCTCCACAGCCGATAGCCGCCCACACCCATTCGTGCGCACACAGATCACCCGCTCGGCGCGCGCGGATTGCGGCCGCTCCTACGGGCGGAGAGGTTGTGTTCGGGGCACGTCCGCCCCTGATCCCCCGACCCCCAAGGAGTCATCCGTGCGACGTCTCACGGCCGTTCTCGGCACCCTCGCCGCCGGGACCGTGGCCCTCGCCCTGCCCACCACAGCCCTCGCCGCCACCGGAGAACTCGTCATCGCGCCGGACACGGTCATCACCAACCCCAGCGGCTGCTACAACTCGACGATCTCCCCGCTCATCGTGTTCAACGAAACCGACGGGTACGCCCTCGTGTACAGCGGCCCGAACTGTACCGGCAACGTGATCGCGGTCGTTCCCCCCGGCGGCGGGACGACCCAGGAGTTCGGCTCCTCCGTGCAGATCAGGTAGGACCCGCCGCGCAGGAAGTCGGCCAGTCCGACTTCCTACGCAACCGCGCCGGCCTCACGCGACGGCACCGGCCGCCGCCTCCAGGGTGGCGCGCCACAGGGGGCTGTCGACGTAGTGGTTGTCGTACAGCTCGGAGGAGTCCTTGATCTCCTGGGGGCTCGCCTCCCCCCGCATCACGCGGCCGAGGAGGCGCAGGTAGTCGAAGCGCGGCATGCCCGGGGTGAAGACGAACAGGACGTCGGCCTCGCGGCCGGGGGCGGCGGCGAAGGCGTGCGGGGTGTGCGGGGGGACGAGCAGGAGGTCGCCGGCGCCGAGGAGCTCGACCTTGTCGTCCAGCAGGACCTGGAGCGAGCCACCGATCACGAAGAACAGCTCGGAGGCCCGGGTGTGGAAGTGGGCCGGGGCACCGACGGCGCCCTCGGCGAAGGTGGAACGGTAGCTGGTGACCGGGCTGCCGTCGGTGCCGCAGTCGGCGAGCAGGGTCATCACGCTGCTCGGGTCGCTGGTGGTCTCGGCGGTGGCGGCGCGGGTCAGCAGCGGCTTCTGCGGGCGGGCGTTCATGGTGGTTCTCCCCGGTCTCGGGCGGTCCCGGCTCCCCTGCCGTGACCTTCTGATGATCACTCTAGGGAGGATGGAGACCGGGGGTGAGGGGCATTTCCGGAGCAGAATCATGGGTCAATTCCGCGCCGGAAACGCCCGAGGGCCGTACCCCGCAGCGGCGGGGTACGGCCCTCGGAGAGGCACTGCCGTCAGGCGGCCAGACGCTCCGCCGCCGCGTCCAGGCGGGCCAGGGTCCGCTCGCGGCCCAGCACCTCCAGCGACTCGAACAGCGGCAGGCCCACCGTGCGGCCGGTGACCGCGACCCGGATCGGCGCCTGCGCCTTGCCCAGCTTCAGCCCGTGCTCGGCGGCCACGGCCTCCAGCTCGTCCTTCAGTGCGGCGGCCTCGAAGGCCTCGACCGCGGCGAGCTTCTCCCGGGCGGTGCGCAGCAGGGCCAGCGCGACGTCCTTGTTCTTCATGGCCTTCGCCCACGACTGCTCGTCCTGGACCGGCTCGGCCAGGAACAGGAAGTCGACCTGCTCGACGATCTCGCCCAGCACCGCGATCCGGGACTGCGCGAGCGGCGCCAGCTCGGCGAAGGCCTTCTCGTCGAAGGCCTCGGCGGCCCACGGCGCACGGTCGGCGGCCAGGTACGGGGCGCAGGCGGCGATGAAGGCGTCCACCGACAGGGCGCGGATGTACTCGCCGTTGAACGAGCGCAGCTTCTGCACGTCGAAGAAGGCGGAGGCGGCGTTCACGTCCGACACCCGGAACAGCTGCTCCAGCTCGGCGTACGGACGGATCTCGACGTCGTCCTTCGGGCCCCAGCCCAGCAGCATCAGGTAGTTGACCATCGCCTCGGGCAGGTAGCCCTCGGCCAGGTAGTCCTCCAGCGCCACCTTGTCGCGGCGCTTGGACAGCTTCTGCCGCTTCTCGTTGACGATCACCGGCAGGTGCGCCCAGACCGGCGGGGTGGCGCCGAGCGCCTCCCACAGCAGCTGCTGCTTCGGGGTGTTCGAGAGGTGCTCCTCGCCGCGGATGACCTCCGTGACGCCCTGCTCCAGGTCGTCGACCACGTTGGCCAGCAGGAACACCGGGCTGCCGTCGCCGCGGGCGACCACGAAGTCCTCGATCGCGGAGTTCGGGAAGGCCGGCTCGCCGCGGATGAGGTCCACCACGACGGTGGTGCCCTCGTCCGGGGTGCGGAAGCGCAGCGCGCGGCCCTCGGCGTACTCCAGGCCCCGCTCGCGGCAGAAGCCGTCGTAGCCGGTCTGGGCGGAGCCGGAGCGCTCGGCGACCTGCTCGCGGGTGCAGTCGCAGTAGTAGGCCCGGCCGGCGGCGTACAGCTTCTCGGCGGCGGCGCGGTGGCTGGCGGCGTTGGCGGACTGGAAGTACGGGCCCTCGAAGCCCGGATCCCCCTCGTGGATGCCGATCGCGGCGAGGGCACTGATGATGCCGTCGGTCCACTCGGGCTTGTTGCGGGCCGCGTCGGTGTCCTCGATCCGCAGGACGAAGACACCGCCCTGCTGTCGTGCCGTCGCCCAGTTGTACAGCGCCGAGCGGGCACCGCCGACGTGGAACATGCCGGTGGGGCTCGGAGCGAAACGGACGCGGACGGGACGGGATACCTCGGTGGTCATGAAACCCAAGGGTATCGGGCCGGGGCGGGGTGCCCGGCACGCGCACCCTGCATCCGCCCGCATCCGCCCGGGTCAGCCCGCGTCACGCCCCCGGAAGGTGCGGCGGTACTCGCGGGGCGGGACGCCGAGGCGGGCGGTGAAGGGCGGGCGCAGCGAGACGGCGGAGGAGAAGCCGCAGCGGGCGGCGACGGTGTCGACGGGCAGGTCGGTGTCCTCCAGGAGGCGCTGGGCGGTGAGGATGCGCTGGTCGAGGAGCCAGCGCAGCGGGGTGGTGCCGGTGGTGGCGTTGAAGTGGCGGGCGAAGGTCCGTTCGGACATCACGGCGAGGGCGGCCATCCGGCGCACGGTCCAGGGCGTGTCGAGGGCGGCCAGGACCTCGGTGCGGACGCGGGTGAGGGGGTCGTCGGACTCGGTGGGCTGCGGGACCGGGGAGGGGATGAACTGGGCCTGGCCGCCGGAGCGGAAGGGCGCGGTGACCATGGCGCGGGCGATCGCGGCGGCCGCCCGCTCGCCGTGGGCGGCGCGGACCAGGTGCAGGCAGAGGTCGATGCCGGCCGCCACCCCGGCCGAGGTCCAGAGCCCGCCCTCGCCGGTGAACAGCACCTCCGGGCGGACGTCCACCGCCGGGAAGCGGCGGGCCAGTTCGTCGGTGAAGGCCCAGTGGGTGGTGGCGGGGCGGCCGTCGAGGAGGCCGGCCTCGGCGAGCAGGAAGGCGCCCGCGCAGAGCGAGGCGAGGGCGATGCCCCGCGCGTGGACGGTGCGCAGGGCGGCGAGGACGGCGGGGTCGGCCGGTTCGTCGGGTCGCTGCATGCCGGGCACGACGACCAGGTCGCAGCCGGCCAGCGCGTCCAGCCCGAAGTCCGGGACGCGCTCCAGCCCGCCGTCGAAGCGGACCCGGGCGCCCTCCGGTCCGCAGATCCGCAGCTCGAACGGGGGCAGGCCGGGGCGGCTCCCCCGGTTGGCCCAGACCTCGCCGATCACGGCGTAGTCGAAGGGCCGGACACCGTCGAAGATCACGCACCCCACCGTCCGCATGGGGCGCCATGGTAGTGGCAGGATCGTATCGATGGGTGGCTCCACTGCCGCTCACCGCGCCGTCCGGGCCCGCCGCAGGATGGACGCATGACGAACACCAGCGTCCTCGACGCCCCGCTCACCATCGACTCCGACGCCGTTCTGGTCGTCATCGACGTCCAGAAGGGCTTCGAGGACTCCGCGTTCTGGGGCGAGCGCGACAACCCCGCGGCCGAGCAGCGGATCGGCGAGCTGATCGACGTGTGGCAGGCCACCGGACGGCCGGTCGTGACCGTCCAGCACGCGTCCGCGGCGGGCCCGCTCGCGAAGGGCACGCCCGGCTACGAGCTGAAGGACTTCGTGGCCGCGGTCACGCCCGACCTGCACGTCACCAAGACCGTGAACAGCGCCTTCTACGGCACCCCGGACCTGCACGCCTGGCTCCAGGAGCGGGGTGCCCGGCAGGTCGTCATCACCGGGATCATCACCAACGTCTGCAACGAGACCACCGCGCGGATGGCCGGCAACCTCGGCTACGACGCGGTCTTCCCGGTCGACGCCATGCACGCCTTCGACCAGACCGGCCCGGACGGCGTGACCGTCCCCGCCGCCGAACTCGCCCGCGCCACCCGGACGGTGCTGCACGCGATGCGGTTCGCCAAGGTGGTCACCACCGAGGCCGTGGTGACGGCGGCGAAGACCGGCGAGCCGGCCACCGTCAGCTGGTCCTGACCCGGCCGGCGGCGCCCGCCGCGGCCCCCGCCGGGAAGGTCCCGGCGAGGAACGCCTCCCAGCTGCGGGCGCCCCGGTCGGCCCCGGGCCCGGCCAGGTTGACGCCCTCCCGGTAGCAGCGGCCCACCTTGCCGGGGGCGCGCAGCGGCAGCATCGGACGGCGCTTGCCGGCGGCCGCCAGGTAGTCGCGGGTCAGGTCGCCCAGGGTGCGCACCGCCGGGCCGGCGAGGTCGGTGACGAGCCCGGCGGGCGCCTCCAGGGCCAGTTCGACCAGCCGCTCGGCGACGTCCCGGGCGTCCACCGGCTCCCAGCGGATGCCGTTGACCGCCGGGACGACGGGCAGCTTGGCCATCGCGGCCGCCGTCTTGAGCGCGAGGTCGTGGAACTGGGCGGCGCGCAGCGTGGTGAACGGGACGCCCGAGCCGGCGACGGCCTGCTCGGCGGCGTGCTTGGCCCGGAAGTAGCCGAGCGGCACCCGGTCGGCGGCGATCACCGAGATGTAGACGATGTGCCGCACCCCGGCCCGGCGGGCGGCGGCGACCAGGGTGCGGGTGGTGGCCTCGTCGTGCTTGGCGTCACCGGCCAGGTGCAGCACCACCTCGGCGCCGGCCACCGCCGCGTCCACGCCCTCCCCCGTCATCAGGTCGCCGGCCAGGTGGCGGACGCCGTCGGCGGCCGGGCGGGGGTTGCGGGTGAGCACCCGGACCTCCCGGCCCGCCGCGCGCAGCAGCGGCACCACGTGCCGGCCGAGGGTGCCGGTGCCGCCGGTCACCAGGACGGGGGCGGTGACCGGGCTGCCCGGGTTCGCCTGGCTGGTCGGGTTCGTCATGGTGGTCTCTCCTTCGTCGGCCGGAAGCCTGGCCTCCGGTGGAGCCGCTAGGTTTCGTGGTTCCGGAGCTTTGACTGACGGCGACGAAGGAATGTGACACGGGTGGACGAGAAAATTCTGACCGCCGGATCCGCCGGATCCTCCCAGGCCGCGGAGCTGTTCGAGGCGCACCGTCCGCACCTGCGGGCGGTGGCCTACCGGATGCTGGGCTCGCTCGCCGAGGCGGAGGACGCCGTCCAGGACACCTGGCTGCGCTACGACCGCACGGACACCTCCGGGGTGGAGAACCTCGGCGGCTGGCTGACCACGGTGATCGGGCGGCTCTGCCTCACCCAGCTGCGCGCGCGGGCGCAGCGCCGCGAGGAGTCCTTCGAGTCGCGCACCGAGACCGCCGGCGCCGAGCCGCCGCCGCGGATACCGGACCCGCTGATCGCGCGGGCGGACGCGCCGGACCCGGAGCAGGAGGTGCTGCTCGCCGACTCGGTGGGGCTGGCGCTGATGGTCGTCCTGGAGTCGCTCTCCCCCGCCGAGCGGGTCTCCTTCGTGCTGCACGACATGTTCGCCGTGCCGTTCGAGGAGATCGCCCCGCTGATCGAGAAGACGGCGGCCGCGACCCGTCAGCTGGCCAGCCGGGCCCGCCGCAAGGTGCAGGGCCGGGCGCCCGCGCCGGACCGGGACCTCGCCCGCCAGCGGGTGGCCGTCGACGCGTTCTTCGCCGCCACCCGCACCGGGGACCTCGACGCGCTGCTCGCCGTGCTGGACCCGGAGGTGGTGCTGCGGGCGGACGGCGACGTCGGCCGGGAGCGGCGTCCGGTGGTGCTGCGGGGGGCCCGGACGGTCGCGGGGCAGGCGGTCATGTTCCGCGGTCTGTCGCCGTACGCGCGCCCGGCACTGGTCAACGGCGCGGCGGGGGTGGTCGTCATCGGCGCCCACGGCCGGGCGGTGTCGGTGATGGCGTTCACCGTGCTGGACGGCGTGATCGTGGCGATCGACGTGCTCAGCGACCCGGAGCGGCTGGCCGCGCTCGACCTGGCGGCGTTCGCGGACTGAGCCAGCACGGCGGCCGGGCCCCCCCCCCCCCCGGGGGGGGGGGGGGGGGGGGGGGGGGGGGGGGGGCGCGCCGCTGTTTGTGTTTTAGTGTTACGCCGCGCCCACCCCGGGCGGCCGCCCCCGCGCCCCGCAGGGGTGCGCGGGGACGGCCGTGCCGGGAGGGCGTCAGCCCTTCTTGGAGATGAAGTCGTACGCGCCGGCCGCGACGTCGTCCAGGTACGGGCCGGCCTGGAACTTCGGGTCGCCGGTGTGCTTGCCGACCGAGACGTTGCTGACCAGCGCCGGCTTGCCGTCCTTCACCGCCAGCCAGCCGCCGCCGCTGGAACCGCCGGTCATGGTGCAGCCGATGGTGAGCATCGGCGGGCGGGCCGGGTCGTAGGAGAGCCGGGTCGGCTTGCCGCTCTCGCAGCGGTTGAGCTCCATGCCGTCGTACGGCGGGGCCGCCGGGTAGCCGAACTCGGTGATGCTCAGCTGGTCGCGCGGGGCGTTGAACCAGACCGGCAGCGCGCCGCCGACCGCCTCCTCCAGCGACTTGCCGCCGTCGGCGGGCTGCACCCGGATGATCGCGAAGTCGTAGTGGGTGGCCGGGGAGCCGCCGTCGCCGCCCTCGGCCTTCCACTGCGGGGAAGTCACCGCCTGGGTGGCGTTCCAGACGCCGAACGGCGCGTACTGGGCCTCCTCGGCCTGCTTGCCGCCGCTCAGCGCGCCGGTGCTGTTGAAGGCCGGGATGAAGGAGATGTTGCTGTAGTACGAACCGCCCTTGCCCTGGTGGACGCAGTGACCGGCGGTCCACACCAGGTTGCTCTTGCCGGGGTGGGCCGGATCGGCGACCACCGTGGCGGAGCACTGGTAGTGGCTCAGGCCGGCGGCCGCGTCGGCGCCGCTGCCGGGGGCGTCCGCGAACAGCTTGCCGTGCACGCCGGGCTTGGCGTACGGGTGCGGCAGCGGCTGGGCGTTGACGGTCCTGGGCAGCGGGTCGTTGCCGTTGTCGGCGGGCTGCGCGGGCGGGGCCGGCGGCTGCGCCGGGGCCTGCGACGGCTGGCCGGGCTGGGCCGGCGCCTGCGACGGCTGGGCCGGGGCCTGGCTGGGCGGGGCCGGGGCCTGGGTCGGCTGCGCGGGCGGCTGGGCCGGCGGGGCCGGGGCCTGCGAGGCCGGCTGCTGGGTGTTGGACGGCTTGGGCGCCGCGGGCGGCGGCGTCGGGTGCCCCGGCTGGGTCGGCTGTCCGGCCGGCGGCTTGCCGGTCGCGGTGGACGGCGCGGACGGCGCACCGGGCGGGCTGGGCTGCGCCGGGGCCTGCGACGGCTGCGCGGGCGGGGCCGGCGGTGCGGCCGTGGGCGGGGCCGGCGGTGCGAGGGGCTCCGTGGGCTTGGCCTTGAGCAGCTTGTCCAGCGTCCAGAAGCCCTTGGCGGCGGCCGGGAGGGCGTAGTCCTTCGCCCACTTCTCCCAGTCCTCGAACTTCCACTTCTTCAGATCGTCGAGGTTGGCGGGCAGTCCCAGGTTCGGCCCCCCGGCCGGACCCGCTGCCGCGGTGACGGCCGAGTCGGCCGAGCTGTTGTCCGGCCCGCAGGCCGCGGTGGTGACCAGCGCGAGCGCGAGCGCCGAGGCCCCGAGGGCCGTCCTGGCGGTGCGCACGGTGCGGCGCCGGCCAACATTTCTGTCAGTCGATGACATGAAGTTCTGTTCCCCCTGTATGAAAAACACCCGGCGCCGCCGGAGCGGCGCCGGGTACTGCGCGGGGGAGTATTCCACTGATCGTCGGCCGGCCGCACGCCCCGCCCCGTCAGCGACCGACCGCGCCGTCCAGCCGCTCGCGCAGGATGTCGGCGTGACCGGCGTGCCGGCCGGTCTCCTCGATCATGTGCACCAGCAGCCAACGCATCGACGGCGCTTCGGAGTTGGGCCGGAGCGAGCGTGCGCCCGGGCGGTCGAGACAGTCGGCCGCCGAGGCGATCACCGCATTGGTGCGGGCGATCGCCGCCCGGTACGCGGCGACCGACTCCGCCACCGTCTCGTCGCCCGGCGAGGGCGCGTCGTCGTCCCACGGCTCGACGTCGTCGCCCCGGTAGGCCCAGAGGAACCAGTTGAGTTCGACGGCGGTGAGGTGGCGCACCAGCCAGAGCAGGCTGGTGCCGGAGGCGACGCCGGGCCGCCGGGCTTCCTCGTCACCGAGCCCGTCGGTCTTGGCGATCACGCTCTCGCGCAGGTAGTCGAGGATGGTGAGCAGGGTGCTGTACTCGTCGGCGTTGATCCCCGGCGGGCGCAGGTCACCCCGCCCGCTCGCGGCGGTGGAGTCGGTCATTGCGCCACCTTAACCACCGTCCTCAAACAGACGTACCGTCACCAGCCCTGGCCGTGCAGCCAGTCGGCGAGGTGGCGGGCGCAGTCGTCGACGCTCTCCCGCCAGGTGTGCCCGGCGCCGTCGCCCGCCTCGTCGCTGACGTGCTTGACCAGCCGGACCGGCAGACCGGCCCGGTGGGCGACGGTGGCGACGGCGTAGCCCTCCATGTCGACCAGGTCGGCGTGCCCGGCCAGGCGGTCGCGGGCGGCCGCGTCGGAGACGAACAGGTCACCGGTGGCCAGCACCGGGCCGTCGCCCTTGCCGACGACCAGCGGGGCGCCGTAGACGCGGCCGGTGAGGGCCTGGAGGGTCGGGGTGTCCAGGTCGTGCTGGATCACCTGGGTGACGGTGTGGGTGCCCTCCCAACCGGGGCGCAGGGCCCCGGCGGTCCCGAGGTTGACGACCTCGGAGGGGTGCGGGCCCCCGGCGAGGACGGTGGCCAGCGCGGCGGCGGCGTTGACCTTGCCGATGCCGGTCAGCAGCACCGGCAGGTGGTCGCCGAGATGGGCGGCCTCCTCCCGGACGGCGACGACGAGCAGCGGTCGGTCGGCGGAGATCGTTCCCAGAAGGCGCATGCCGCCATCGTACGGAGGCCCCGGCCGTCGCACCGGCGCACGAACCGCCCGCGCCGGGGAGTCACCCGCGCAAACGGACCCGGACCCTCCGCTACGCCCGGGAACCGCGTAGGGTGCGTGCCGCGTCGACCCGTTCGCCGCCCGCCCGCGCCTCGGGGGCGGACCGGGCCGGGACGGACGGGAAGCCGCGGAGCACCGCGGGCAAGCAGAGCTCAAGATCCGCGCAACTCGGGTGTGGCCGCCGGGAGTGACGGCCATACTGCTGGCAACGGCCGGGCCCCGGAGACGGAGGGCGGGCCACTGGGGAGGGGGATGCTGGTGGCGACACCGGTGCGTATCGAGGGGCCGCGGGTGCCCGCGCCGCGGTCCGGCGGCACGGGGGCGGCGGTGGCCCCGCGGCCCGGGCCCGTCACCCGGCTGGGACGGGCCGCCCGGACGGCGCCGGGGCGGCTGCGGCTCGCCGGGGCGCTGCTCGCCGTGCTGGCCCTCGCGTTCGGCGCGCTGACCGCCGTCCAGCTGAACTCCCGGGCCGCGGCGGCCGAGCGGGTGGTCGGCTCCAGCCAGCCGCTCAGCCAGGCCGCCGCCGACATCAACCGCTCGCTGGCCGACGCGGACGCCACCGCGGCGAGCGGTTTCCTGCTGGCGGGCGCCGAACCGCGGGCCGTGCGGGAGCGCTACGAGCAGGACCTCAGGACGGCCTCCCAGCTGATCTCCGAGGCCGCCGCCCGCACCACCGCCTCCTCGGACCTCCAGGAGCTGCTCTCCTCGCTCAACCAGAAGGTGCCGGTCTACGCGGGGCTGGTGGAGAGCGCCCGGGCCAACAACCGCCAGGGCTTCCCGCTCGGCGGCGCCTACCAGCGGTACGCCTCCGAGCAGATGCGCACCGAACTGCTGCCGGCCGCCGCCCGGCTGTCGGCCGCCCAGAACGAGGTGCTGGCCGACGACCTGGCGCGGGCCCGGGCCACCCCGTGGGCCGGCTACGCGCTGGGCCTGGTGGCGCTGCTGGCCCTGGCCTGGGTGCAGCTGGCGCTGTTCCGGCGGACCAACCGGGTCTTCAACATCGGGCTGCTCGCCGCCACCGCCTCCGTCCTGGCCGCGGTGCTCTGGCTGACGGTGAGCGCGACCGGCGCCGGCTCGGCGCTCGAACGCGGCGAGCGCGAGGGGGGCGCGCCGCTGCGGGCCCTCAACGCCGCCCGGGTGGACGTGCTGACCGCCCGGCTGGCGGAGAACCTGCACTACGTGTCGCGCGGCTCCAGCACCACCTACGCCAAGCTGTGGTCGACGAGCACCGGCCACCTCTGGACCCGCCCCGACGGCGGCGCGCCGACCGGCACCCTGGCCCAGGCCCAGGCGCTGGCACCGGCGGACGCCCGCGCCACGGTCGACCAGGCGCTGCGCGACTACGAGCAGTGGAACCAGCGGCACACCGCGGCCGGCGCGCTGGAGAACCAGGGCGACTACCAGGCCGCGCTGGACGCCACCGTGACGGCCCGGGAGGCGGACGTGCCGAACACCGCCGACGCCTCGTTCAGCTCCGCCGACCGGCAGTTGGCGCAGGCCGCCGTGCTGGAGGAGGGCCGCTTCCGGGAGGCGGCGCTGGGCGTCGACAAGGACCTGCGCACCGCGGCGGCGGGCGTCGCGGCGCTCGGCCTGGTGGCCGCCGCCGCGGCGCTGGGCGGCCTCGGCCGCCGACTGGCCGAGTACCGGTAGAGGGGGGACGGAGCGGATGGGCACGATCACGGACCGGGGACGGGGCCGCACCGCGGTGCTGCGCGCGGCCCGGACGGCGGCGGCGCTGGCGCTGCTGGCCTCCGGCGCGCTGGTGCTCGGCGCGGGCGGACCGCACGGCGGCGCCGGGGCCGGAGCACCGGCGCAGCTGCCGCTGGCGGCCGAGCAGGAGGGGGCCGAGCAGTCCGGGCAGGCGGAACAGTCCGGGCAGGCGGAGCCCTGCGACCTCTACCGGAGCGTCCCGCCGAGCAGCGTCGACGGCGCGGCGGTGCAGGCCATCAAGGCCCGCCGCAGCCTGGTCGTCGGCATCGACCTGAACAGCTACCGGTGGGGCTCGCGCAACCCCAACAACGGCCAGTTGGAGGGCTTCGACATCGACCTCGCGCGGGCGATCGGCACCGCGATCATGGGCGACCCGGAGAAGGTGGTGTTCAAGGCGGTGCCGACCGCCGACCGGATCAAGTACATCAAGGAGGGCCGGGTCGACATCATCGTCCGCACCATGTCGATCACCTGCGAACGGCTGGAGGAGATCGCCTTCTCCCGGCCCTACTTCACCACCAGCCAGCGGGTCCTGGTGCCCCGGACCTCGCCGGCCAGGAGCCTCGACGAGGCGCTGAACGGCACCACCGCGTGCGCGGCGACCGGCTCCTCCGCCCTGGAGGAGCTGAAGACCCGGCCGCTCAAGAAGCTCGTCCCGGTGGAGAACAACCTGGACTGCCTGGTGCTGATGCAGCTCGGCAAGGTCGACGCGACGATGACCGACGACGGCCTGGCGGCCGGCCAGGCGGCGCAGGACCAGACCGTCAAGGTGCTGGACGGCGAGGTGCGCCCGGGCGTGATGGGCGTGGCGATGCTGAAGGGCAGCACCGATCTGACGGCCCGGGTGAACCAGGTGCTCAACGACTACTACAACGGTGGCGCCTGGCGCCGCGCGTACGACACCTGGCTCAAGCCGTACCTGCTGGACGACGCCGACCGGCACTGGCCGACACCGCGGTGACGGCCGCACGGGCGGGGGCACGCGTTAGGGTCTGTCCGGCGGCCCCCGCCGGGGCCGGCAGCGGTCCCCGGGGACGCGGAACGGTGCAGGTGGAGCGAGCGGAGCGGGCGGAGGAGGGGAGAGAGCGATGGCGGCTTCGGCCGGCCCGGTCCTGAGCCGGGAGGAGGTGGACCGCGCGCTGGCGCGCCTCGGCGCGGAACGCGACGCGGTCGAGTCGGCGCTGCTCTCCCTCCAGGACCACCCGGGCCTGCGCCTGCTCGACGGCGCGGCGCTGGCCGGGCGGACCCAGGAGCGCTGGGCCGTCGCCGGGCAGGGCGTGCCGCTGCTCTGGGCGCTGTTCGACCGCTACTCCGAGGCGCTCGCCTCGGCCCGCGCGGTGCGGGCCCGCAAGGCCAGGCCCGGCGCACCCGAACTCGCCGAGCTGAGCGAGCTGCTGACCGGCGACGCGGTCACCGTGCCCGGCGGCGCGCCGGACGGCCCGCAGCGCCTCGGCGCACCCGCCCGGCTGGTCGAACGGGTCAGCCTGGACGGGCTGATGGACCGGATGAACGCCTGGTACGCCACCGTCCTGGAGGTGGTCGCGGCGGCCGACGCGGTCTGGACGGCGCTGCCCGCCCGGATCGACCTGCTGATCGCCGAACTGCGCCGGGTGCAGACCCTGGCGGCCTCGCTCGGCGTGCGCTCCGGCACCCACCCGCTCGGCGACGACCTGGACGCGCTGGACGCCGACCTCGGCGGTCTGCGGACCGAGGTGCGCAGCGACCCGCTGGCGCTCTGGCGGCCCGCCCGCGTCCCCGCGCAGCGCGGCACGGTGCCGGACGGCGGCGCGCTCGCCACGCCGTCCGGGGTGGTGGACACCGAACGCTTCGACCTGGCCGGACGGGCGCTGGACGACGTCCGGCTGGAGCTGGAGAACCTGCTGCGGCTGCGCGACGACGCCGAGGAGCGCCTGCAGGGCGTCGGGGACCTGCTGCAGCGGGCCGACGCCACGCTGGCCGAGGCCCGCCGGGCGCGCGGCGAGGTGCTGGCGAAGATCGCCGCCACCGAGGTGCCGGCCGTCCCCGGCCCGGCCTCGGCGCTGCGCGAACGGATCGTGGTGGCCCTGGACCTGCGGCAGAGCGGGCAGTGGTACCGGCTGGCGCCGCTGCTGGACGCGCTGGAGGACGCGGCGGCCAAGGAGCTGGCCCGGGCCCGGCAGTCGCTGACCGAGGTGACCCAGCCGCTGGCCGTCCGGGCCGAACTGCGCGGGCGCCTGGACGCGTACAAGGCGATGGCGGCCCGGTTGCGGATGGCCGAGGACCCGGAGGTGGTGGAGCGGTACGAGAAGGCGCGCTGGCTGCTGTGGAGCGCGCCGTGCGACCTGCGGGCGGCGGCCGCCGCGGTGGCCCGCTTCCAGCAGGCGCTGCGCCCGGCGGCGGAGCCCGACGGGAGCACGGGGGGCGGCATCGCGCCGGGCGGGGCGGAGCAGGGCGGGGCGTGGGCCGGCGGGGAGCCGGTCGACGGACAGGCTGTCGACGGACGGGTAGAGGGGGGCCGAGGGTGATGGGCGAGACGTGCGGGCGGCCGGAGTGCGGCGGCACCGGGACGATCGACGCGGACGGCTACTGCGACGAGTGCGGGCTCGCGCCGGAGGGCACCTCGTCGGTGCGGACCACCGGCGGGACGGGCGCCACCGGAGCGAGCGGCACCGGGGCGAGCGCCACCGAGACGAGCGGCACCGGAGCGCGCGCCACCGGGACGGGCGTCACCGGACCGACGCCGTCCGCCCCGGCGGGCGCGGGCTCCCCCTGCCCGCGCGACTGCGCCGGGACGATCGACACCGACGGCTACTGCGACGAGTGCGGCCTCACCCCGCCCGGACCGGGGGCCCCGGCCGGCGGCGCCCCGACGTCCGGCTCCACGGCGTACACCTCCACCCTGGAGATCGTGTTCGACCCGGACACCGGATCGGCCCGCTCCTCGGCCCGCAGCGCCTCGGCCCGTTCGCTGTCCGGCCGCTCCCGCTCGCACCGCTCGACCCGCACCGGCAGCGGCCGCTCGGTCTCGGTGCGCAGCAGCCGCGGCAGCGCCACCGCCAACCGCCACCGCCTCGGCGCCGGCCTGGTGACGGTGCCCAGCGTCCCGGCCGCCGACCCGGCCGCGGCGGTGCTGGAGAACCCGGAGGTGCCGGAGCGCAAGCGGTACTGCTCCAAGTGCGACGCCCCGGTGGGCCGCGAGCGCAACGGCACGCCGGGCCGCCCGGAGGGCTTCTGCACCAAGTGCGGCACCCCGTACTCCTTCACCCCCAAGCTGCGCCGGGGCGACCTGGTCGGCGGCCAGTACGAGGTGGTGGGCTGCCTGGCCCACGGCGGCCTCGGCTGGATCTACCTGGCAGTGGACCGGCGGGTCAACGACAAGTGGGTGGTGCTCAAGGGCCTGCTCGACACCGGGGACGAGGACGCGCTCGCGGTGGCCGTCGCCGAGCGCCGGTTCCTGGCCGAGGTGGACCACCCGAGCATCGTGCGCATCATCAACTTCGCCGAGCACCCGGACCTGCGGACCGGCGCCACCGACGGCTACATCGTGATGGAGTACGTCGGCGGCAAGTCGCTCAAGGACATCGCCAACGAGCGCCGCACCCCGGACAACCGCCGCGACCCGCTGCCGGTCGAGCAGGCGATCGCCTACGCGCTGGAGGCGCTGCCCGCGCTGGGCTACCTGCACCAGCGGGGCCTGGTCTACTGCGACTTCAAGATCGACAACGTGATCCAGAGCGGCGACACCCTCAAGATCATCGACATGGGCGCCGTCCGCCGGTTCGAGGACGAGGGCCCGATCTACGGCACCATCGGCTACCAGGCGCCGGAGATCGCCACCGACGGCCCCTCCCCCGCCTCCGACCTCTACACGGTGGCCCGCACCCTCGCCGTCCTCAGCTTCGACTTCCAGGGCTACTCCACCACCTACCGGGACACCCTGCCCGGCCCGGAGTCCGTGCCCGCCTTCGCCGCCTACGAGTCCTACTACCGGCTGCTGGTGCGCGCCACCGACCCCGACCCCGCCCGCCGGTTCGCCTCCGCCGAGGAGATGGCCGACCAGCTCACCGGTGTGCTGCGCGAGGTGCTGGCGCTCCAGGACGGCCGGGCCCGGCCCGCGCCCTCCACCCTGTTCGGCCCCGAACTTCGCGTCGTCGACACCGAGTTGGTGGCCCCCACCGAATGGCCCGGCGAACTGCGGCTGGCCGCCGTCGACCCGCGCGCCACCGCGCTCGCCCTGCCCGTCCCCCGGATCGACCCCACCGACCCCAACGCCGGCTTCCTCGCCACCCTGCTCGCCACCGACCCGCAGGAGGCGCTGGCCGCACTGGACGGCGCCCCGGCCGACTCGATCGAGCGCCGGCTGCGGGCGCTGCGCGCGCTGCTCGAACTCGGCAGCGCGCGGCAGGCCGCCGAGGCGCTCACCGCACTGGAGCAGGACCACCCGGACGACTGGCGGGTGGTCTGGTACCGGGGCCTGGCCTCGCTGGCCGCCGCCGAGCCGCAGGACGGCCCGGACCCCGCCCCGGAGGCGGGCGCGCGCGAGCAGGCGCTGCGCGCCGCCGCCGAGGCCTTCGACGCCGTCTACGACGCCTTCCCCGGCGAGGCCGCCCCCAAGCTGGCCCTCGCCGCCTGCGCCGAACTCCTCGGCGACGGCGGCGACGCGGCCGAGTTCTACCGTCTGGTGTGGAGCACCGACCAGAGCTACCTGAGCGCCGCCTTCGGGCTGGCCCGGGTCCGGCTCGCCGGCGACGACCGGGCCGGCGCGGTCGCCGTCCTGGAGTCCGTCCCGGCCACCTCCAGCCAGTACACCGCCGCCCGGATCGCCGCCGTCCGGGCCCGGCTGCGCGAGCGGCCCCCCACCGACCCGCTCGGCGCCGATCTCGGCGCGAGCTCCGAGCAGCTGACCGCGCTGCGCCTGGACGACCGCCGCCGCGAGGAACTCGCCGTCGAGGTGCTCGGCGCGGCGCTCGGCTGGGTGACCGCCGGATCCCCCGGCGGGACGGCCGGCGGGGTCAGCGTGCTGGGACGGCCCGCGGTGGAAAGGGAACTGCGGTTCGCCCTGGAGCAGTCCTACCGGGTACTCGCCCGGTTGGCCGACCGGGCCGAAACAAGGATCGAGATGGTGGAGCGGGCCAACCGGGCCCGTCCCAGGACGTGGGTGTAACAGATGCCGCAGCAGACCGTGTGCCAGAGCTGTGCCGAGCCGATGGACCCGGAGGACGTCTTCTGCGGCTCCTGCGGGGCGAGCCGGGACGGCCGGCCCGCCCCCGGCGCGATGCCGGCCGGCTGGTCCGCCGCCCGGGCCGGTGCCGACGACGACCACCCGCCGACCCTGCCCAACACGCCCGCCGTCCCGGCCCAGGGCGGCCAGGGCGCGCCGGGCACGACCGCCTGCGCGCACTGCGGGCTCCACCAGGTGACCGCCGACGGCTACTGCGAGGCCTGCGGCCGCGCCCAGCCGCGGCCGCGCGACCACATGGAGAAGGCGCTGGCCGGCGTCGCCGGGGTCAGCGACCGCGGGGTGCGCCACCACCGCAACGAGGACTCCTTCACCGTCGCCGCCAGTTCGCTGCCCGGCGGCGAGCCGGTCGTGGTGGCCGTGGTCTGCGACGGCGTCTCCTCCTCCGACCGGCCCGACCAGGCCTCCGAGACCGCGGTCGACGCCGCCTCGGAGTCGCTGCTCAGCTCGCTGGAGGCGGGCACCGACCCGACCGACGCCATGCGCCGGGCGGTCGCCGACGCGGCCGACGCGGTGGCCGCGCTCGCCACCGACGGCACCCGCCCGAGCCGGCCCGACGTCAACGCGCCCGCCTGCACCTACGTCAGCGCCATCGCGTCCGGCGGCCGGATCACCATCGGCTGGGTCGGCGACACCCGCGCCTACTGGATCCCCGACGACCGGGCCGCCGCCGTGCCGTTCCGGCTCACCCAGGACGACTCCTGGGCCGCCCGGATGGTCGAGGCCGGGCTGATGGACGAGGCCGAGGCGTACGCGGACCCGCGTGCCCACGCCATCACCGGCTGGCTGGGCGCGGACGCCGAGGAGGTCGTGCCGCACGTCATCGGCTTCACCCCGCACTACCCCGGGGTGCTGCTGGTCTGCACCGACGGGCTGTGGAACTACGCCGAGGCCGCCACCGACCTGGCGTACCACGTGCGTCCGGACGCCCGCACCGAACCCCTGGCCGCCGCACAGGAGCTGGTGAAGTTCGCCGTCGCGGCCGGCGGCCACGACAACATCACCGTCGCCGTGCTGCCGATCGACCCGCCGCCGGCCGCGGACGAGGACGCCCGGACCGCCACCGCCCTCGACCTGCCGCTGGTCACCGCGGGCGGCCCGGCCGCGGCCGGCGCGGCGGACGACGAGGAGGAGTACGAGCCGACCCTGCCGGACATCCCGGTGATCGGCTCCCCCGCCGCCCCGCTGCCCCCGCTGCCGGCGGTCCCGCCGCCGCCCGCCGTCCCGCCCCGTCCGACCGTGCCCCCGGCCCGCTGACCCGGCCGGTCCCCGGGGCCCGCGCCCGCCCGGGCGCGGGCCCCACCACGCTCCGCCCCGGCCGCCACCGCGTCCGCCCCCACCGCGCCCCGCCCGTCCGCCCACCGCCCGTCCGCCCACCGCGTTCCGCCCAGCACGCTCCGCCCACCGGACGGCCACCCGGCCGCCGCGCACAGCAGCCCCCGCACCAACCGACCACCCGACGGGAGCCACCGGCCCATGGCAACACTGGCGAAGCCGAACCTGCCCAGGTTCGACGTGGAGATCTTCCAGAACGAGTACCTCGCGGACGGCGCCCGCGAGGTGAACGCCATCGTCACCGTGACCGCGACCGGCGGCGGCACCTCCGGCGGGCGGCCGCTCGGCGTCACCGACGCGGCACCGGGCGGCGCCGGGCAGTCCGCCGCCGTGGTCCTCCTGGTGGACTGCTCCGGTTCGATGGACTACCCGTCGAGCAAGCTGCGCGGCGCCCGCGAGGCCACCGCCGCCGCCATCGACACCATCCGCGACGGCGTCGCCTTCGCCGTGGTCGCCGGCACCCACGAGGCCCGCGAGATCTTCCCCGGCGACGGCACCCTCGCCGTCGCCTCGGCGGACACCCGGGCCCGGGCCAAGGAGTCGTTGCGCCGGCTCACCGCGGCCGGCGGCACCGCCATGGGCAGCTGGCTCACCAAGGCCGACCAGCTCTTCCTCACCCGCGCCGACATCCCGATCCGGCACGCCATCCTGCTGACCGACGGCAACAACGAGCACGAGACCGCCGCCGACCTGGAGCGCGCGATCGGCCGGGTCACCGGCCACTTCACCGCCGACTGCCGCGGCGTGGGCACCGACTGGCGGGTGGAGGAGCTGCGCAAGATCGCCTCCGCGCTGCTCGGCACCGTCGACATCGTCCCCGAGCCGGCCGGACTGGCGGAGGACTTCCGCTCGATGATGGCCGGCGCGATGGGCAAGCAGATCGCCGACGTCGCGCTGCGGATCTGGACGCCGGCCAACGCGGTGGTCAAGTTCGTCAAGCAGGTCGCCCCCGCGCTGGAGGACCTCACCGACCGCCGCTCCGAGGCCGGGCCGCGGGCCGGCGACTACCCGACCGGCTCGTGGGGCGACGAGAGCCGCGACTACCACGTCTGCGTGGAGGTGCCCTCCGCCGCCGTCGGCAACGAGATGCTGGCCGCCCGGGTGAGCCTGGTCCTGCCGCCGTCGGTCGCCGGGGGGACGCCCGAGGTGCTGTCGCAGGGCCTGGTCAAGGCGGTCTGGACGGACGACCTCGCCTCGTCCACCCGGATCAGCCCGCAGGTCGCCCACTACACCGGCCAGGCGGAGCTCGCCGCGGCCGTCCGGGAGGGCATGGAGGCCCACCGCGCCGGGGACGTCCACCGGGCCACCGCGAGGCTCGGGGCCGCCGTGCGGATCGCGCACGAGACCGGCAACGAGGGCACCTTCCGGCTGCTGCAGAAGGTGGTGGACGTGGTGGACCCGAGGGAGGGTACCGTTCGGTTCCGTAAGAACGTGAGCGAGGCCGACTCGATGATCGTCGAGACCCGGTCGACCAAGACCGTCCGCGTGAAGAAGTGACCGCCGAAGCGCCGACCGGGCCGCGAACCGGCCGGGCTCAGCCCCGGCCGGGCTGGAATTGAGGGGGGACCTGATGCCGATCTGCCCGAGGGGCCATGAGTCGCAGGCCGAGGACTGGTGCGACTTCTGCGGTTTTCCGATGACACCGCCGCAGCCGCTGCCGCCACCGCCGCCCGGCGCGCCCGGGCACCCGGGGGCGCACGGCGCGCCCGCCGCTCCCGGCGCACCGTACGGTGCGACGCTCCCCCCCGGCGCGCTCCCGCCGCCCGGGGCCGTTCCCCCGCCCCCGCAGGGCTTCCCCGACCTCACCGAGGGCCTGGCGGTCTGCCCGATCTGCCGCAGCCCGCAGACCGGACGGTTCTGCGAGGAGTGCGGCTACGACTACGACCTCTCGGCCCCGCAGCGCGCCCCGCAGCCCTTCCCGCCCGCCCCGGCCCCGCAGCCCGCGCCCGCCCCGCTGAACATCCCGGCGGCGTACGGCGGTGCTCCGGAGGCCCCGGCCGCCCCGCAGCACGGCCACCACCAGGGCCCGCCCCAGGGCCTGCACCACGCGCCGTACCCGGGCGAGGCCCCGCCGCTGCCGCCGCAGTCCGCCGAGCCCTCCGGCTACGGCTACCCGCCGCCGGCCCACGCCCAGCAGGCCGCGCCGCCGGCCCCGCTGCCCGCCCCCGGCCAGGCCCAGCCGCGGCCCGACGGGCCGTACGGCGCGCCGCAGCCGCGCGAGGACTCCGGCCCGGTCTACGCCCAGCCCGGTCCGGCCCGGCGCGGCGACGAGTTCGGCACCTCGTTCCACCTGGCCCCGCCGGTGCCCCCGCAGGGCCCGCCCGCCGAGCCGGTGCGGACCACCTGGTTCGCGGTGATCGCCGCCGACCGCGAGTACTTCACCGCGATGATGGCCCGCAGCGGTCCGGAGGCGGCCGGCCTGTTCTTCCCGCCATACTGCCCCGAGCGGCGGATCCCGCTGACCGGGCGCGGCCAGCTGCGGATCGGACGGCGCAGCCAGCACCGCGGCACGGTGCCGGAGATCGACCTCTCGGTCGCGCCGGAGGACCCGGGCGCCTCGCACCAGCACGCCCTGCTGGCCGAGCAGCCGGACGGCGGCTGGGTGCTGGTCGACCAGGACTCCACCAACGGCACCACGGTGAACGGCGGCGCGGAGCCGGTCGCCCCCCACACCGCGATCCCGCTGAGCGACGGCGACCGGATCCACATCGGTGCCTGGACGACGATCACCGTGCACCGTGCCTGACGGACCGTCACTCGGCACTGTTGTAAAAATGATCATCAAATGATGGTTGGACAACTCCCCGCGACGGCCTGCCGCCCCTACCCTCAGTCCCTATGACTGCTGCAATATCCGCCGACGGAATCCGTCAGCGGTACGGGGACGTGCAGGCCGTCGACGGGGTGTCACTCACCGTCGAGACCGGCGAATTCTATGGAATCCTCGGCCCGAACGGTGCCGGGAAGACGACCACGCTGGAGATCCTGGAGGGGATCCGCAAGCCCGACGAGGGCCGGATCGAGCTGCTGGGCATGGCGCCCTGGCCGCGCAACCCCCAGCTGCTGCCGCGCATCGGCGTGCAGTTCCAGGCCTCCGCCTTCTTCAACAAGCTCACGGCGCGGGAGACCATCCGCACCTTCGGCTCCTTCTACGGCGTCGGCCCCAGGCGCGCCGACGCGATGCTGGAGCGGGTCGGCCTGACCGGGTCGGCCGGGGTGATGACCGACAAGATGTCCGGCGGCCAGGCCCAGCGGCTCTCGATCGCCTGCGCCCTGGTCCACGGCCCGGAGCTGGTGTTCCTGGACGAGCCGACCACCGGCCTCGACCCGCAGGCCCGCCGCAACCTCTGGGACCTGCTGCGCGACATCAACGCCGAGGGCCGCACCGTCGTGCTGACCACGCACTACCTCGACGAGGCCGAGGTGCTCTGCGACCGCGTCTCGGTGATGGACCGCGGCCGGATCCTGCGCACCGGGGCGCCCGCCTCGCTGGTCCGCGAGATCGACGACACCGTCCGGATCAGCGTGGAGTCCGGCCTGCTGGCCCTCGACACCGCGCGCGAGCTGTTCACCGCCGCCGGGGCGGAGATCACCTCGCTGGAGGACGACGGCGTCTCGCTGAAGCTGTCCACCCGCCTGCCCGCGCCGGTGCTCGCCGTGCTCGCCGAGCAGGGCGCGCTGCGCGGTCTCGAAGTCCGCGGCGCCACCCTGGAGGACGTCTTCCTGCAGCTCACCGGACGGGAGTACCGCGCATGAGCGCCGAGCCGACCACGGCCGCCCCCGCCGCCCCCGCGCCGGGCGGCCCGCCCCGGGCACCGGAGGAGCGCGAGCGGGTCTCCGCCTTCGTCAGCCTCTCCCGGGTGATGCTGGTCGCCTTCGTCCGCGACCGCACCGCGCTGTTCTTCGTCCTGCTCTTCCCGCTGATGTTCCTGCTGCTGTTCGGCACCCTGCTCAAGGGCGCCTCCAGCCCGCACGCCAAGGTGGAGCAGGTCGGCGCCGTCCGGCTGCTGGACTCGGTCCGGGGCGAGGCCCGGGCCGGCCTGGAGCAGGTGCTGACCATCACCAGGAGCGACGACGAGGCCGCCGCCCTGGAGAAGGTCCGCAAGGGCGACCTCGACGCGATGATCAAGGAGGGACCGGACGGCAGGGTCGTGGTGCGCTACAGCGCCGCCGACCAGGTCCGCGCCGGCTCCGTCCAGGGCATCGTCAACTCCGTCGTCCAGCAGGCCAACCAGGCCGCCAGCGGCAAGCCCCCGACGTTCGTCCTGGAGAGCTCCCCGGTCGAGGACGAGGCGCTCAAGCCGATCCAGTTCCTCACCCCCGGCCTGCTGGGCTGGGCGGTGGCCACCGGCGCGGTGTTCAGCGCCTCGCTGACCCTGGTCGGCTGGCGGAAGAAGAAGGTGCTGCGGCGGCTGCGGCTCGCTCCGGTGAGCGCCGGGTCGATCATCTCCTCCCGGGTCGCCGTCTCGGTGCTGACCGCGCTCGCCCAGACCGCGGTCTTCCTGGTCGTGGCCACCACGCCGTTCTTCGGGCTGAAGCTCACCGGCGACTGGTGGCTGGTGATCCCGCTGGTGGTCTGCGCGACCGTCGCCTTCATGTCGATCGGCCTGCTGGCCGGCTCGATCGCCAAGACCGAGGAGGCGGCCAACGGCCTCTCGCAGATCATCGTGCTGCCGATGTCGTTCCTGTCGGGCTCGTTCTTCCCGACCGACGACATGCCGGGCTGGCTCAGGGCGATCTCCGAGGCGCTGCCGCTGAGGCACCTGGTCACCTCGGCGCAGTCGGTGCTCTCCCGGGGCGGCGGCGTGATGGACGCGCTGCCGACCATGGGCGGGCTGCTGCTCTTCGCCGCCGTGCTGACCGGCATCTCCTGGAAGCTGTTCCGCTGGGAGGACTAGGGTCTGTCCGCCGCGCGGGGTCGTACGTCCGCGGACCTGGTCCCCAGGTCCCGGTGTACGGCCCCGCCGCCGTCTGCGACCATGGTCGGGTGAACGAGATCCGGCGTGACACGCTCAGCGAGGAGACCTTCTTCGAGCAGGTCGGCGGCGAGCCGACCTTCCGGCGGCTGGTCCACCGGTTCTACCAGGGCGTCGCGGAGGACGAGTTGCTCCGGCCGATGTACCCGGAGGAGGACCTCGGCCCGGCCGAGGAGCGGTTCGCACTCTTCCTGATCCAGTACTGGGGCGGCCCGCGCACCTACAGCGAGCAGCGCGGCCACCCCCGGCTGCGGATGCGGCACGTGCCGTTCAAGGTGGACCGGGCGGCGCACGACGCCTGGCTGAAGCACATGCGGGTGGCGCTCGACGAGCTGGGCCTGCCGGAGGACGCCGAGCGCCGGCTCTGGGAGTACCTCACCTACGCCGCCGCGTCGATGATCAACACCGAGGGCTGACCGGGGCGTTGCCCGGCGGCCGGCGCGGGATCCGGCCGCCGGCCGATCGGGCCGCCGGCCGATCGGGCCACCGGCCGATCGGGCTGCCGGCCGATCGGGCCACTAGCCGATCGGGCTGAGGCCGAGGCCCGCGCCGGGCGCGGCCGCCGTGCGGACCGCCACCGAGCCCGCCGGGGCGGACAGCCGCAGCCAGCCGCCGGCCCGGTGCACGGTCAGCGGGGCCTGCGGGGCCAGGAAGCCGATCACCTGGGCCGCGTGCGCGGCGCGCAGCGGCAGTTCGGGCAGCACCGTCACCGGGCGGGACCAGATCTCGTCGGCCAGCGCGTCCAGCACCGCGCGGGTCCGGTGGTGCTCCGGGACGGCCTCGCTGCGCTCGCGGAACTCCCGCACGGCGGCCGCCACCTCCTCGCGCACCCGGGCCGCGGGCGGGGCGCCGACCGGCTGCCAGCCGGTGCGCGGCGGCAGCAGCCCGGCCCAGGAGGGGCCGGTGACCGGGGCGGGCAGCGCGACGGCGTCCGCCGCCGCGTCCACGCCGTCCAGCAGCTGCCCGGCCGAGGCGGTCAGGTCGAACGGCGCGTCGAGCCGCGCCAGTCGCGCGGTGCGCACCGCCAGCGCGCCCGAACCGCCCAGCGGCAGCCGTCCGAAGACGGCCAGCACACCGGTGCCGTCCGGCCGCGGCACGCCCTGCAACCGGACCGCCGCCGCCTTGTCGAAGCGCAGCAGGCGGACCAGGAAGGCGGCCAGGTCGGCGGCCTCCCCGGTGTCGGCGAGGGGGAGGGCGGCGGTGCTGTTCAACGCTTCGGCTCACATCCGGGCAACGGACCCACGGGTCGGACGTACGGGTACGGGGGCGGGGCGGGCGCGGTCAGACCGCGACGGCCGGCTCCTCGTCCAGGAAACGGGCCAGGAACTCCCGCTCCACCGCGCTGATCCGGCGCGGCCGGCCCTCGGCCAGGTCGTAGGGCACGACGACGGTGGACGCCCGGACGTAGACGGTCTCGGTGCCGTCCGCGGCGGTGTCCTTGATCTCGTACGAGACGGTCAGCGAGGCGCCGCCGATCCTGGTCACCCAGGTCTCGATGGTGACCGGCTCGGGCCGGTGCACCAGCGGGCGCTTGTAGTCGATCTCGTGGCGGGCCACCACCGAGCCGCCCGCGAACTCGCCGGCCCCGGCCTCGGCGGCCTGGGTGAACATGAAGTCGATCCGGGCCTCCTCCAGGTAGCGCAGGAAGACCACGTTGTTGACGTGCCCGAAGGCGTCCATGTCGGACCAGCGCAGCGGGCAGGCGTAGATGTGGCGTGCCACGGATTCTCCTCGACGTCCGGTGCCCGGCGGCGGTGCGTGCCGGTCGGGCCGCGGCCCCGGCCGGCGGCCCCCCCCCGGGGGGGGGGCCGGCCTGGGGGGCGCGCGCGGGGGTGGTGTGCGGGCCGGGTGCGGCCGGGATGTCCAGGGCGGCGCCGGCG
>NZ_JBHYUU010000010.1:70757-93367 GCF_042749955.1 Kitasatospora sp. NPDC059462
GCGGGCAGCAGGAGCATCAGCCAGGGCGCGGTGAACCCGGACGGGAGGCGTCGTGGGGGGGGGGGGGCGGCCCGGCGGGCGCCGGGGGGGGGGGGGGGGGGGCCCCCCCCGCCCCGGGCGGGGGCACGGGCCCCCGGGGCCCGGGGGGGGGGGGGGCCGGCCGGGCCGTCGTCACTCGCGACTGGGTGTCAGCCGCGGGTCAGCTTCTTGTAGGTGGCCCGGTGCGGACGGGCCGCGTCCGCGCCCAGGCGCTCGACCTTGTTCTTCTCGTAGGACTCGAAGTTGCCCTCGAACCAGAACCACTTGCTCTCGCCCTCGTAGGCGAGGATGTGGGTGGCGACCCGGTCCAGGAACCAGCGGTCGTGCGAGATGACCACGGCGCAGCCGGGGAACTCCAGCAGCGCGTTCTCCAGCGAGGAGAGGGTCTCGACGTCGAGGTCGTTGGTGGGCTCGTCGAGGAGCAGCAGGTTGCCGCCCTGCTTCAGGGTGAGCGCCAGGTTGAGGCGGTTGCGCTCACCGCCGGAGAGCACGCCGGCCGGCTTCTGCTGGTCCGGGCCCTTGAAGCCGAACGCCGAGACGTAGGCGCGCGAGGGCATCTCGACCTGGCCGACGTTGATCCAGTCCAGACCGTCGGAGACGACCTCCCAGAGGGTCTTCTTCGGGTCGATGTTGGAGCGGGTCTGGTCGACGTAGCTGATCTTGACCGTGTCACCGACCTTGACCGTGCCGCTGTCCGGGGTCTCCAGGTCCTGGAGCATCTTGAACAGGGTGGTCTTGCCGGCGCCGTTCGGGCCGATGATGCCGACGATGCCGTTGCGCGGCAGGGTGAAGCTGAGGTCGTCGATCAGGACCTTCTCGCCGAAGGCCTTGTTGAGGTTCTCCACCTCGATGACGACGTTGCCCAGGCGCGGGCCCGGCGGGATCTGGATCTCCTCGAAGTCCAGCTTCCGCATCTTGTCGGCCTCGGCGGCCATCTCCTCGTAGCGGGCCAGACGCGCCTTGGACTTGGCCTGGCGGCCCTTGGCGTTGGAGCGGACCCACTCAAGCTCTTCCTTGAGCCGCTTGGCGCGCTTGGCGTCCTTCTGGCCCTCGACCTTGAGACGGGACTGCTTGGTCTCCAGGTAGGTGGAGTAGTTGCCCTCGTACGGGTAGGCGCGGCCGCGGTCGAGCTCCAGGATCCACTCGGCGACGTTGTCCAGGAAGTACCGGTCGTGGGTGACGGCGACGACGGTGCCCTTGTACTTCTCCAGGTGCTGCTCCAGCCAGTTCACCGACTCGGCGTCCAGGTGGTTGGTGGGCTCGTCGAGCAGCAGCAGGTCGGGGGCCTCCAGCAGCAGCTTGCAGAGCGCCACGCGGCGCTTCTCGCCACCGGAGAGCTTGGTGACCGGCCAGTCGCCGGGCGGGCAGCCCAGGGCGTCCATGGCCTGCTCCAGCTGGGCGTCCAGGTCCCAGGCCTCGGCGTGGTCCAGCTCCTCCTGGAGCTTGCCCATCTCGTCGAGCAGCGCGTCCGAGTAGTCGGTCGCCATCTGCTCGGCGATCTCGTTGAAGCGGTCGAGCTTGCCCTTGATCTCCTTGACGCCGTCCTGGACGTTCTCCAGGACCGTCTTGGACTCGTCGAGCGGGGGCTCCTGGAGGAGCATGCCGACGGTGAAGCCGGGCGAGAGGAAGGCGTCGCCGTTGGAGGGCTGCTCCAGGCCGGCCATCATCTTCAGCACGGTGGACTTACCGGCACCGTTGGGGCCCACGACGCCGATCTTCGCTCCGGGGAGGAAGCTGAGCGTCACGTCGTCAAGGATGACCTTGTCTCCGTGCGCCTTGCGCACCTTGCGCATCGTGTAGATGTATTCCGCCACGTGAGATCGCTCCGGCGTCGTCGGGAGTAATTCGGCTTGCAGCCTTCCATTGTGCCGCACCCGGCCCGGAGCCCCGAACCGCCGGGTCCCCCTCCCGGAGCGGCCCTCGCGGTGCCCCGCCGGGGTATCCCGCGCATGCGACGGCCCGGCTCCCCGCACACGTGGTGCGGGGAGCCGGGCCGGGTGCGCCGTGGATCGGGCTACCGGATCACGGTCCGGGTGCCTCAGGCGGCGTTGCCACCGCGGCGGCGGCGGAGCAGGAAGACCGCGGCACCGCCGGCCACGACCAGACCGCCGGCGACGGCGGCGATGACCGGGGTGGCGTCACTGCCACCGGTCTGGGCCAGGCCGCCGGTGGTGCCGGGAGCGGTGCTCGGCGGCGCCGGGTGGGGAGTGGCGGCGGCGGTGGTGCTGGCGGAGGCCGACGGGGTGGCGCTCGGCGTGACCGGCTTGGCGGTGGTGGTGGTCGGGGCCGGGCTGGTCGGCGCCGGGGTCGACGGCTTGGCGGTGGTCGGGGTGGCCGACGGGCTCGGGGTGACCACGCTGGCGGTCTTGCAGTCGAGGATGCCCTTGAAGTTCTGGGTGAAGCCGTTCGGGCCGCTCACCGTGATGTCGTAGGCGGTGTCCTCGGCGACCTGGACGACCACGGTCTCGGTCTTGCCGGGCTGGACGGTGACGTCCTTGCCGGGCTTGACCGAGACGGCGGCGGCCTCGTCGCCGCCGTTGGTGACGGAGACCTTCACGCCGTTGGCGACGCACTCGACCACCGCGCTGCTGTCGACCAGCGGGCCCTTCGCGGCCTTCCAGGTCGCCTTGGCGGCGTCCTTGACGCCGAGCTTGGTCGAGCCGGCCAGGATCATGGTCTGGCTGTGCTTGGCCGGGGTGTAGCCCTTGCTGAGGAAGACGCGGCCGCTGGGCACGACGGTCTCGGCGGAGGCGTCGACGGTGGCCGTGCCGTCCGGGGTGCCGGCGGGCACGTCCAGGAACAGCTGGGTGTCCTTGGCGACCGGGCCGGTCAGCGCGTTGACCTCCTTGCCGTCCTTGTCGACGAGCTTGACCTTGTCGGCGGAGTCGCCGCCGACGGCGAGCTTCACCTCGTTGGCGCTGGAGTTGACCGTGAACGGGCCGAGCTTGCCGCCCGGCTTGCCGGACACCGAGTCCGGGGTGAGGCTGAGCGACGGCTTGGGCTCGGCGGCGATGCCCTTGTTCTTCTCGCTGACGAGGTAGTCGCGCAGCTGCTTGGCCTCGGCGTCGACCGGGGTGGCCTTCTTGCCGTCGGAGAACTTCCAGATCGCGGCCTGGGTGCCCGCGGCGGCGTCCTCCTTGGTGAGCTCGCCCTTGACGCCGGCCGCGTCGGCCAGCTTCTTGAGGTCGGTCACCTGCGGGTAGGAGTTCTCCAGGATCCAGCGGATCTTGGAGGCGTCCTCGGCCTTGTCCGGGCGGCCGAGCGAGCTCGACTTCCAGTCGGACTCCTGGTACTCGACACCGCTCCTGATGTCGACCGGGTGGTCGATGTCGATGCAGTACGTCTGGATCTCGCCGCCGTCGGACGTCTTGAGGGTGAAGAGGCCGCCCTGGATGGAGTGGCCTCCCTCGATGGCGATCTCCTCGCTCATCAAGCTCGGCTGGATCACTGCCGTGACGGCCCCGCCGGGGGCGTCGGCCGCAGCCGCCGCACCGGCCGCGAACAGGCCCCCGGCCAGCGCAACGCTGGTCGCGAGCATGACAGTAGTGATGCGGGGAAGCGCCCGCCCCTGCCTCTGGAACATCTTGGGATCCCTCCGGGCCGGGCCATGCCGATGGGCAGCCCGCCTTGCTTGCCGCGCCCCCTGTGGCGCTGCTTCACGATGTGAACCAGACGCATCCTATGAAGCGTCAGAGGCCCGGAAACCCCCATGCGAAATCAGGACGATACCGTATCCGTATCGTTATCAACCCTCTCGGTGTCTCCACAAGCTGACGACCCGCCAGAATTCCGAGATCATTCTGCTAACCGGGACGGGATTGCGCGTGCGGGTCGCAACACCGTCCTCGATTCACATATTTGTCGACAGTGATACCGCCCGCCGGACACCCCGTCAGCCGCTAGGCGTCACCCCCGCTTTCCCCCTCCGCCACCGCCCCGACGCCCGCCCCGGCCGGCCGACGGCCGCGCAGGGCGTCCACGATCCACCCGGGCACCGCCTCGCCGAACGCCGCTCCTGCCGCCCCGGCGGCCCCCTCCGGCCCGGCCGCGGCGCCGGCCGCCCGACCGGGAGGCCCACCCCCGGATCCTCCCGCGGATCCCCCCGGGGACACCCCCGGAGATCCGCCCCGCGCACCCGGCGCCCAGCTGAACCTCGCCGTGCCGCGGCTCAGATCGTGTCCGACCGACCGGGCGTCGATCTCGACCCGACTGCGCTTCACCTCGCCCTCCGTCCATTCCCGCACCCTCAGCCGGCCGTTCACCACCACCGGATCCCCCTTCGCCAGCGAGTCGATCAGGTGCCCCGCCAGCGTCCGCCAGGCCGTCACCGTCATCCACTGGGTCTCGCCGTCGACCCAGCCGTCCCGCGCCCGGTCGTAGCGCCGCTCGGTCGACGCCAGCCGGAAGTTCGCGACCGGCACCCCGCCGGGGGTCTGGGCGTACGTCACCTCGGTGGCGACATTCCCGATCACCGTCACCTGGGTCTCGTTCACAGCACGCTCCGCTCTCTCGGTTGCACCGTACGGAATCGACCGGCACGGGTTGAGAGTGCGCTTCCCCGGAAATACGCACCAGGGAGATCGGTAATCCTGTGGACAACTCGGGCCTGTGGAAAAACCTTGTCGCCCGCAGGGGTGAATTTGAGCCTTTGTGCGACGATCACACCCATGTGCACGGGTCCATGACAAGAATCCCCAGGCCGCCCCGCCGCCCCAGGACACCCCCAGGGGTGGCCCCGACGACCGTCCGCCCACGTCATCCGACCGAACGAACCCGAATACGGCCCCCCACCCGCGTCGATGCCGGCCTCGGCCGTGGCGCTTTCTCCGTGCCGAATCCATAACGGGTGGGCAGACAGCCCCGTAACGAGTGCACAACGTCCGGCGCGGAACACCTCCAGACCGCTGCACTCACGGCCTTCACCTGCGATTATCGGACCGCTCCACCGAGGCCGACACACCAACGGCGGTGTCGCAACACCCGGCCGAGGAACGGGACACCCTTATCCTGTCCCCGACAGGGCAGGGACCCGCCAACCCCCACACCCACCCTCAGGTACGGGAGAGGTCAGCGGGCGCCGCGCGCCCACCGCCCCGTCCCGGCAACGGTCACGCCCGCCAGGGCGCCGTCCGTCCCGCCCCCATAGCTCAGCGGATAGAGCACCCGCCTTCTAAGCGGTAGGTCGCAGGTTCGAATCCTGCTGGGGGCGCCACGCACCACCGCGCCGTGCCCGGCGCCGCACGCTCCGCACACTCCGCGCGCTTCCCGCATTTCACGCCCGGCACCGAGCGCGCATCACCCGTGACCATCCGTGGCGTGCACGCCCCGAAAAGACCCGCCCCGGGAATTCCGGTGCCGGAAACACCCCGGAGCGAAGCGCCCTACGCCGGCGGACCGTCCGCGCCCGCACCCGCCCCCGCGCCGGCCGTGTCCCCGCCGGCCGCCAGCCGCGCCAGGTAGCCGTCCAGCAACTCCGTCTGCCGGCGCGCCGGGAACTCCGCCGGGGCGAACAGCGCCTGCACCACCAGCCCCAGCACGAAGGCCTGCGCCGCCGCCGCGACCTCGGCCGCCGGCGGACCGGCCGGCAGTTCGCCGAGCCTCCGTGCGGCCTCGACGCACTCCGCCAGCACCCCGCGCGACCGCGCGTACCGTGCCGCGTGGGCCCCGGCGAGCTCCGGATCGGCCAGCGCGACGTCCCAGGAACCCACCCAGATCCGGTTGCCCGCCCGGCCCGGCCCGTCCAGCGGCAGCACGTCCAGCAGCGCCGCCCGCAGCCGGGCCAGCCCCTCCGGCGGCGGCGGTCCGCCGTCGGCCGGCGCGAGCCGCCGCGGCCGGGCCAGCGAGCGCCGGTCCAGGACGTCCAGCGCGTGGGCGACCAGGGCCTTCTTGCTCGGGAAGTAGTGCGTCAGCAGTCCGGTGCTGGCCCCCATCTCGGCGGCCACCGCACGCAGCGTGAGCCCCTCGAAACCCCGGGTGGACAGCACCCGCCAGACCGCCTCGGAGACTTCGGTTCGGCGGGCTTCATGATCTCCGCGGGCCGGTGTCATGGGGCTATCTTACGTACCAAACGTTTGTTACGGACGGCCGCAGACCGCCCGCCCCGCCCCTCGTCGCGAAAGGCACCGCCCATGTTCGCCGTCCCCCTCGCCGAGAACGCCGAGCTCCGCCCGCTGGAGCCCTGGCAGGCGCCCGAGTACCTGGAGCACATCGAACGCGGCCGCGCCCACATCGACGCCTGGATCGGCTGGGCCGCGCTGGCCACCGACCTCGACTCGGCCCGCGAGGTCCTGCAGCGCTACGCGGACCGGCAGGCCGCCGACACCGCCCGCCTCTACGGCATCTGGCGCGACGGCACGCTGGTCGGCGGCACGATGTTCGTGCAGTTCGACGCCAGGAGCGGCAACTGCGAGATCGGCGTCTGGACCGAGCCCGCCGGCCAGGGCCACGGCCTGGTCACCACCGCCGTCCGGCACCTGATCGACTACGCCTTCACCGTCCGGGGCATGCACCGGATCGAGTGGCACAACCGGCCGGAGAACCTCCGCAGCCGGTCGGTGGCCCAGCGCCTGGGCTTCACCCTGGAGGGCGTCCTGCGCGAGAGCTACCTGCACGGCGGCGTCCACCACGACGGCGAGGTCTGGTCGCTGCTCGCCCACGAGTGGAAGCCGCAGGGCGCCCCCGCCTCCTGACGGCACGACGGCGGGGCCGGCGGACGACTCCACCGGCCCCGCCGCTCCCCCGGCCACCGCGTGCTCCCGGGCCGGCACGGTGCCGAACAGCGACGCCCCCAGCGCCCCGCCCGGCCGGCGGGCCGGAGCGGGGTTCCGGACGGCGGTGACGAGACGAGGTGGCCGGTCAGCGGCCCGGCCCCGACCCCGGCCACCGCGCTCTGGGAGAGTGTCCGCACCCACACCCTCCCGGAGGTGCCCATGGCCACCCGGCCGCTGCTGACGCGCGAGCGCGCCCCGCTGCCCACCGAGACCGACGGCCTCAACGCCCACCTCGGCGAGGACGGCGTCGCGGTCCTGGAGTTCGACCGCCCGCACCGGCGCAACGCCGTCACCCTGGCGATCTGGCAGGCCCTGCCCGGTGTGCTGAAGCGGCTCGCCGAGGAGCCGGGGGTGCGCGTCCTGCTGGTCACCGGCGCGGGCGGCACCTTCAGCGCGGGCGCGGACATCGGCGAACTCGCCGACGTCTACGGCGATCCGGACCGCGCCGACGCCTACCACGCGGTCAACGTGGCCGCCGAGGAGGCGCTGGCGGCCTTCCCGCACCCGACCGTCGCCGTGGTGCACGGCGCCTGCGTCGGCGGCGGCTGCCAGCTGGCGCTCGCCTGCGACCTGCGGTTCGTCGCCGAGGACGCCCGGCTCGGCATCACCCCGGCCAAGCTGGGCGTGGTCTACCCGGCGGTGCCGACCCTGCGGCTGGCCCGGCTGGTCGGCCCGGCCCGCGCCAAGTACCTGCTCTTCTCCGGCGAGTTGCTGCCCGGCCCGCGGGCGGCCGCCCTCGGCCTGGCCGAGCACGTCCTGCCGGCCGGCGAACTGGACGCGGCGGCCCTGGAGTTCGCCCGGCTGCTGACCACCCGCTCGCCGCAGACCATCGGGGCCGTCAAGGCCGCGCTGGCCGTCCCGCCGGAGCAGGCCGCCGCGGCCCTCGCCCCCTGGGAGCGCCGCTCCCGCGAGGCGCCGGACGTCCGCGAGGGCCTCGCCGCCTTCCTCGAACGCCGTCCGCCGAGGTTCTGAGCCGGGGAACGGCCGCGCACGGGCCGGTCGATACGATCATGCGATCGAATACGACCGATCCGCCGATGGAGCCGTCCCCTTGGAGCAGCACGCGATGACCGTCCCCACGCCCGCGGCGCCCTGGGCCCGCCGGATCACCGACGGCCTGGAGCCGAAGAACGTCATCATCGCGATGCTGCTCCTGCTCGGCGGGGCCCGCTACGGCTGGCGGGGCCTCGCCTGGGCGGTGTTCGCGGCCCTGTTCACGGCCGTGATCCCGACCCTGCTCATCCGGTTCGGGATGCGCCGGGGCACCGTGGACGACCGGCACGTCGGCAACCGCCGGCGGCGTCTGACGCTCTTCCCGCTCATCATGGTCTCGGTCGCGGCCGGATTCGCCGGGATGCTCCTGGCGCACGCACCGCGCGACCTCACCGCGGTGGTGCTGGCGATGTCCGCCTCGCTGGTCCCGATCCTGGTGATCACCGCCTGGTGGAAGGTCTCCGTGCACACCGCCGTGGCGAGCGGCGCGGTGGTCTGCCTGGCCGTCGCGCTCGGTCCGTGGTGGCTGCTGCTGTACCCGCCGGTCGCGGTGATCGGCTGGTCCCGGGTGGTGCTGCGGGACCACACCGCCGCGCAGACGGTCGTCGGCACGGCGGTGGGCGCTCTCGCGGCCGGTCTCACCTTCTGGGCCGCCCGCTAGCGGGATCCGGAGCCGTCAGCGGATCGGCACCCCCGAGATGGCCCGGGCGATGACCAGCCGCTGGATCTCGCTGGTGCCCTCGAAGATCGAGTAGATCGCGCTGTCCCGGTGCATCCGCTCCACCGGGTACTCCCGGGTGAAGCCGTTGCCGCCCAGGATCTGCATCGCCTGCGCGGTGACCCACTTGGCGGTCTCCCCGGCGTAGAGCTTGGACATCGAGCCCTCGGCCGAGGTGAACGGCTGCTGGGTGGCGGCCATCCAGGAGGCCCGCCAGACCAGCAGCCGGGCCGCGTCGATCCGGGTCTTCATGTCGGCCAGCTGGAAGGCCACGCCCTGGTTGTCGATGATCGGGCGGCCGAACTGCACCCGGGTCCCGGCGTAGTCGAGCGCCACCTCGTACGCGGCCCGGGCGATGCCGATCGCCTGCGCGCCGACGGCCGGCCGGGAGGCCTCGAAGGTGGCCATCGCGGCGTTCCGCCCGCTCTTGCGGACGCCCTCGCGGGCCCGCGCCAGGCGCTCGTCCAGCTTCTCCTTGCCGCCGAGCAGGCAGTGGCCGGGCACCCGGACGCCGTCCAGCACCACCTCGGCGGTGTGCGAGGCGCGGATGCCGTGCTTCTTGAACTTCTGGCCCTGGCTCAGGCCCGGCGTGCCCGGCGGCACCACGAAGGACGCCTGCCCGCGCGCGCCGAGCGCCGGGTCGACGGTGGCGACGACCACGTGGACGGCCGCGATCCCGCCGTTGGTGGCCCAGGTCTTGGTGCCGTTCAGCACCCACTCGCCGGTGGCCTCGTCGTGGACGGCCCGGGTGCGCAGCGCGGAGACGTCCGAACCGGCGTCCGGCTCGGAGGAGCAGAACGCGGCGACCTTGACATCCTCGGGAGTGCCGAACATCTGCGGCGCCCAGGTGCCGATCTGCTCGTCGGTGCCGTTGGCGAGCACGGCGACGGCGGCGAGGGTGGTGCCCACGATGGACAGGCCGATGCCGGCGTCGCCCCAGAACAGCTCCTCCATGGCGATCGGGATGCCCACGCCGGAGGGGTCGAAGTACTGCTGGGCGTAGAAGTCGAGCGAGTAGATGCCGAGCTTGGCGGCCTCCTGGATGATCGGCCAGGGGGTCTCCTCGCGCTCGTCCCACTCCGCGGCGGCGGGCCGCATCACATCGGCGGCGAAGCCGTGCAGCCAGTCGCGGACGGCGAGCTGGTCCGGTCCCGGGTCCAGGGAGAAGGTGCTCATGGGTGGGGGCCTCCGAAGAAGGGTGCGACCGACCGGGGTGTTACCACCGGTAACATCGTCGGAGTCTGCTACTGCTTGGTAACCGGTGTCAACGCCCCCAGCCGCACGAAACGAGGGAACCGCGCATGGATCCAGAGCCCCGCCGGGAACAGCTGCTCAACGCCGCCGACCGGGTCGTCCAGCGCGAGGGCCCCGGCGCCAGCATGAACGCGATCGCCGCCGAGGCCGGCATCACCAAGCCGATCCTCTACCGGCACTTCGGCGACCGGAACGGCCTGGTGCGGGCCCTGACCGAGCGTCACACCGGCGGCCTGCTGGCCGCCGTCCGGGCCGCCCTCGCCGAGCCCCTGGAACGCCGCGACCGGGTCGAACACGTGCTGGACACCTACCTCGCCGGGATCGAGGCCCGCCCGCAGGTCTACCGGCTGCTCACCCACCCCGAACCGGGCGACCCGAGCGGCGCCGGCCACGCGCTCGCCCCGGCGCTCCAGCAGATCGCCGAGGAGATCACCCGGGCCGTCGCCGACCAGATCGACCTCGGCGCCGACCGCGAACTGCTCGCCGAGGCCTGGGGCCGGGCCATCACCGGCATGGTGCTGGCGGCCGGCGACTGGTGGCTGGAGTCCCGGCCCTGTTCGCGCACCCGGATGGTCCAGGCCCTCGCCGACCTGCTCTGGGGCCGGCTGGCCGCCGCCGCCGACCTGCCGACCGCCGTGCTGCCGGCCGGCCCCGCGCCGGAGCCCGCCGACTGAGGACCGCCGGCGGACCCCCGACGACCGCCGCGCACCGCCGTCTTGTGGCGGACGCGCCCGCCCCGGCATCATCGGGCCCCACCCCCGCCCGCCCCGGAGGTCCCGATGCGTCCGCGCCGCACCGCCGCCACCCTCCTGCTCGCCGCCGCCCTCGCCCTGCCCGCCGCGCCCGCCCGGGCCCAGCCCCCGTCCCGGCCCGCGTCCCCCGCACCGGCGTTCCCCACCGGCACCGCCACCGACCCGGACGGCCGCACCGACCTCACCGACGCCTCCGGCCGCCGGCTCCGGCTGCGCGGCTTCAACCTCGACAAGTACGCCGAGGCCACCGAACAGGACGTCAGGTCGATCGCCGCGCAGGGCTTCACCCTGATCCGCCTGCCCGTCTCCTGGACCAGGCTGGAGCCCACCCCCGGCCGCCTGGACCCCGGCGAGCTGCGCCGGCTGCACGGGCTCCTCGACCGGGCCGACCGCCACGGCCTGCTGGTCCTGGTCGACTTCCACCAGGACGTCTACGGCCCCCGGTTCGGCGGCGGCACCAACGGCATCCCGCCCTGGGCCACCCGGGACGACGGCCTGCCGTTCGAGGCCGACCCCGACGACTGGTTCGCCGGCTACTTCCAGCCCGCCGTCCAGGCCGCCTTCCGGCACCTCTACGACGACCCCGACCTGCGCGCCGCGCAGGCCGGCTTCTACACCCGGCTGGCCCGCGAACTGCGCGGCCACCGCTCCCTGCTGGGCTACGACCTGTTCAACGAGCCGTTCGGCCCGCTGGACGGCGACCCGGCCGACCCGGAGGTGCTGGCGCGCGCCGCCGCCGAACTGGAGCAGGGCCGGCTCGCCGCCATGTACCGCCGGCTGATCGCCGCCGTGCGCCGGGCGGACGACCGCGCCTGGCTGTTCGTCGAACCGACGGTGCTGGTCGGCCAGGGCGTGCCCACCCGGCTGCCCGGCTTCACCGACCCCCGCCCGGGCGCGCCCCGGATCGGCTACGCGCCGCACTTCTACGACACCGCGGTCGAGTCCGGGGCCGACTGGGACCCGTCCGGCGGCTTCGTCGAGCGCTACACCGCCGCCGTCACCGGCTACCCCGCCGCCCACCGGCTGCCGGTGCTGGTCGGCGAATGGGGCCCGCCGGACTCCCGCCGGCCCGGCAACACCCTGCTGGTGCGCCGCCAGGTCGAGGCCATGGACGGCTTCGCGGGCGGCTGGACGATGTGGTACTGGTGCCGGGGCAACGGCGGCTACTGCGTGCTCGACCCCGCCGGGCGGCCCGCCCCGGGCGCCGGGCCGGCCTTCGGCCCGTACCCGGTCGCGGTCGCCGGCACCGCCGTCCGCACCAGCGCGGGCGGCACCCGGCACACCGTCGAGTGGCAGGCCGACGGCACCGGCCGTACCACCGAACTCGCCCTGCCGGCCGCCGCGTTCCCCGCCGGGGCACGGGTCACCGTCCGCCCGGCCGGCGCCCGCACCGACCTCGACCAGCCGGACGCCGAGCACGCCGGACGGCTCCGCGTCCGGCTCCCGCACGCCCGCCCGGGCACCCCGGTCACCGTCACCGTCGAACCCCGCTGACCGCAGCCCGCCGGCGGACCGCCGCCGGCACCGGGTCCCGGCGGCGTCCGCGACGCCGCCGGGCCCTTCCGGCCGCTACAGCAGCCCGCGACGGGCCAGCAGCGGCCCGGTCCCGGGGTCGCGGCCGACCACCGCGCGGAAGGAGTCCAGCGCGTCCCGGCTGTCGCCGCGGGCCAGCAGCTCGCGGCGGAACACCTCGCCGCTCTCCCGCACGCCGCGGCCGTTGCCCTTGAACCACTCCACCGTGTCGGCGTCCAGCACCTCCGACCAGATGTACGCGTAGTAGCCCGCGCTGTACCCGCCCGCGAAGATGTGGCCGAAGTAGGTGGTCCGGTAGCGCGGCGGGATGGCCGCCACCGCCAGGCCGGCCTTCTCCAGCGCCGCCGCCTCGAACTCCCGGGCGTCCGTGACCTCCCGGCCCTCCGGCAGGGTGTGCCAGGCCCAGTCCAGCAGCGCCGCCGCCAGGTACTCGACGGTCCGGAAGCCCTGCCCGAAGGACTCCGCGGCCTCCATCCGCTCCACCAGCCCGGCCGGCAGCGGCTCGCCCGTCTCGTGGTGCCGGGCGTAGTTGGCCAGCACCTCCGGCCACACCATCCACATCTCGTTGACCTGCGAGGGGAACTCCACGAAGTCCCGCGGCACGGCGGTGCCCGCCAGGTACGGGTGGCGGACGTCCGAGAAGAGCCCGTGCAGCGCGTGCCCGAACTCGTGGAACAGGGTGCGGACCTCGTCCCAGGAGAGCAGCACCGGCTCGCCCGGAGCCGGCTTGGCGATGTTCAGGTTGTTGTAGACCACCGGCCGCTGCCCCAGCAGCTGCGACTGGGTGACCAGTTCGTCCATCCAGGCACCGCCGCGCTTGGACGCCCGGGCGTGGAAGTCGCCGAGGAACAGGCCCAGCCCGGAGCCGTCGGCGTCGAACACCTCGAAGACCCGGGTGTCCGGGTGGTAGCCGACGAGGTCCGGGCGCTCGGTGAAGGTCACCCCGTAGGCCAGGTTGGCGGCGAAGAACACGCCGTCCCGCAGCACCCGCTCCAGCTCGAAGTAGGGGCGCAGCGCCGCCGCGTCCACCTGGTAGGAGGCCTGGCGGACCTGCTCGGAGTAGTACGCCCAGTCGTGCGCGGCGATCTCCTCGACGCCGTCGGCCGCGGCGAGCTTGGCCAGCTCGGCGGCCTCCCGGCGGGCGTTGGCCACGGCCGGGGGCACCAGCCGGGCGAGCAGCGCGTCCACCGCCTCGACGGTGCCGGCCGTCTCGTCGGCCACCACCTGGGCGGCGTGGGTGTCGTGGCCGAGCAGCCGGGCGCGCTCGGCGCGCAGCGCGGCCATCCGGATCGCCAGCGGGCCGTTGGTGTCGGCGGCACGGTCGAGCGAGGCCGCGAGCAGCCGCTCGCGCACCGAGCGGTCGGTGAGGGAGGCCAGTTCGGTCTGGTTGGAGAAGTTCTTCAGGCTCAGCACGTAGGTGCCCGGCCGCCCGAGCGCCCGGCCGTTCTCGGCGGCGGCCGCGATCGCGTCGGCCGAGAGGCCGGCCAGCTGCTCGGCGGAGTCCAGCACCAGCGCCCGGGCCTGCGAGTCGGCGGACACGTTCTGCCGGAACTCCGAGGAGGCGGCGGCCAGTTCGGTGTTGATCGCGCGCAGCCGGTCCTGCTCCCCGGCGCCCAGCCGGGCGCCGGCCCGGACGAACGCGGTGTGCCGGCGCTCCAGCAGCCGCAGCGTCTGCGGGTCCAGCTCCAGCGCGTCGCGGCCGGCGTGCAGCTCCTCGATCCGGGCGAACAGCGCGGCGTCCAGGTGGATCGCGTCCCGGTGCGCGGCCAGCCGGGGGCTGATCTCGGCGTCGATCCGGTCGACCTCGGGGGTGGTGTCGGCGGCGGAGTGGTTCTCGAAGACCACCTTGACCCGGTGCAGCAGCCTGCCCGAGCGCTCCAGCGCGACCAGGGTGTTCTCGACCGTCGGCGGCTGCGGGTCGGCGGTGATCGCCGCGATCTCGGCGAGCTGCTCGGCCATCCCGCGCTCGAAGGCGGGCAGGTAGTGTTCCGGCCGGATCTCGGCGAACGGCGGCAGTTCGTAGGCCAGGGTGCTGGGCCTGAAGAACGGGTTCTCGGTCATTTCGCCGACCTTACGCGCTGTCACCGGCACTGCCCACACCCTTTCGCCCCACGGTCCGGCGCGCCTGCGGCGGCACGCCCCCGGACGGCGCGGCTCCGGTTGTCGTACCCTCCCGCTACCGTCGTCGGCGGCCGACCGTACGCCCCCGGACGGCCCGGCCCGCGCCGGCGCCCGCACCGCCGCCCCACCACCGTCCGACCCGCGGTCCCGCCCGCGGTCCGTCGCCGGCCCGCCCGCAGCACCACCGCAGTCCCGACGAGAGGAGGAGCCCCCGTGGCACCCCGGATCGCCCTCGCCCCGGATCCGCACGGCCCCGGCGGCCGGCTCCAGCCGCTCGACGACGCCGGTGCCCCGCTCGGCCCGCCCGAACCCGCCGCCGACCTCGCCGCCGCCGTCGCCGCCCGGGAGGCCGCCGAGCACCCCCGGTGGGTGTGGGCCGCCGCCGACTCCGGGTACGCGCCGCTGCTCCCCCGGCTGCCCGACCGGCTCGCCCGCTGCCACGACCTGCGGCTGGTCGAGGCGCTGCTGCTCGCCCACGAGGGCCGCTTCGGCGCACCGCGCTCGCTCGGCGCCGGCTGGGCCCGGCTGCGCGGCCTGCCCGTGCCCGCCGACCTCCCCGAGCCCGGCTCCGCCGAGGCCGGTGACGGCCAGGACACCCTGTTCGCCCCCGACCGGCTCCAGCTGCCGCCCGGCACCGACCCGCTGGCCGCGGTCGTCGCCGTCCACGCCGAGCAGCAGCGCCGGCTCGCCGCGATCGCCGACCCGGCCGCCCGCGCCCGGTTCCGGCTGCTGGCCGCCGCCGAGTCGGCCGGCGCGCTGGCCGCCGCCGAGATGGCCCACGACGGCCTGCCCTGGCGCGTCGACGTCCACGACCGGCTGCTCACCGAACTGCTCGGCCCCCGCCCCAGCGTCCCCGGCACCCAGCCGCGCCTGCTCGCCGAACTCGCCGTCGAGCTCCAGCGGGCGCTCGGCGGGCGCCCGTTCAACCCCGACTCGCACAGCCAGGTGCTGCGCGCCTTCGCCGACGCCGGCATCCCGCTCGCCTCCACCCGCTCCTGGGAGCTGAAGACCGTCGACCACCCGGCGGCCCGGCTGCTGGTCCGCTACAAGGAGCTGTCCCGGATCCACGTCGCGCACGGCTGGGCCTGGCAGGACGCCTGGGCGCGCGGCGGCCGGTTCCGCCCCGAGTACGTGGTCGGCGGCGTGGTCTCCGGCCGCTGGGCCAGCCGGGGCGGCGGCGCGCTGCAGATCCCGCGCATCCTGCGCCGCGCCGTGGTCGCCGACCCGGGCTGGCTGCTGGTGGTCGCCGACGCCGCCCAGCTGGAGCCGCGCGTGCTCGCCGCGCTCTCCCAGGACGCCGGGCTGGCCCGCACCGCCGCCGGCGGCGACCTCTACGAGGCACTGGCCGCCACCGCCTTCCACGGCGACCGCGACAAGGCGAAGCTCGGCCTGCTCGGCGCCATGTACGGCCAGACCAGCGGCGACATCGGCCCCCTGCTGGCCACCCTGCGCAGCCGCTACCCGGCCGCGATGGGCTACGTCGAGGCGGCCGCCCGCACCGGCGAGGACGGCGGCGTGGTCGCCTCCCGGCTGGGCCGCCCCTGCCCGCCCGCCTCGGCCGACTTCCTGGACCTCACCGAGGCACCCGAGACGGCGGGCGACGCCGGCGGCCGCTCGGCCCGCGCCCGGGGCCGGTTCACCCGCAACTTCGTCATCCAGGCCAGCGCCGCCGACTGGGCCCTCGCCCTGCTGGCCGCGCTGCGCCGCCGGCTCGGCGAGATCCAGGTGGCCGCCCCGGCCGACCGCCCGCACCTGGTGTTCTTCCAGCACGACGAGGTGATGGTGCACACCCCGGCCAACCACGCCGAGGAGGTGGCGTCGGCGGTCGCCGCGGCGGCCGACGAGGCCCGCCGGCTGGTCTTCGGCGACACCCCGGTGCGGTTCCCGCTCTCCACCGCCGTGGTGGAGTGCTACGCCGACGCCAAGTGAGCCCTCAGAGCTTGCGGAAGCCGCGCGCCTCCTCGGCCGCCGCCACCACCTCGGCCAGCGCCGCGCCGGTCGAGGCGGTCACCGCGGCGGCCACCGCCCCCTCCACGAACGGCGCGTCGACCAGCACCACGCCGGGGCGCGGCTCGTCCTCCAGCACGGTCACCGCCGTCAGCACCGAGCTCCCGAGGTCCGGCAGCACCGCGACGCCCGCCCCGCCGTCCGCCGCCACGACGGCCCGGGCGATCAGCTCGTAGCTGGTCCCGAGCCCGCCCTCCTCCGTCCCGGCGGCCACCACCACCCGCACCTTTGGCGAGGCGAGCTCCGCCAGCAGGTCCTTCAACCCGCCGGCCAGCGCCGCGCTGTGCGAGACCAGAACGATGCCCACGTGTCCACTCATGCCCCCGACCTTAGGCCGTGCCCCGGCGGCACGGCCCCGGGCGGCTCCCCGGGACACGCCCCGGGCGTGCGCGCGCCGCCCAGGTGGGCCGCCGCGGCCGGCGTGTCGGATTCCGTGCCCGGGGTCCCCGTCTGGCGTAGCGTCGGGTCAGCACCGTCTGCCGAGGGGAGCTCGTACGCCGTGAAGAAGCTCATCAACGCCGCGGAGAGCGTCCTGGAGGACGCGCTGGCCGGAGTGGCCGCCGCCCATCCGGAACTGGCGGTCGACATCGCCGGCCGGGTCATCACCAGGGCCGTGCGGCCGGCCGCGCCGAAGGTGGCGCTGGTGTCCGGCGGCGGGTCGGGGCACGAACCGCTGCACGGCGGCTTCGTGGGGCCCGGCATGCTGGACGCGGCCTGCCCCGGCGAGGTGTTCACCTCCCCCGTCCCGGACCAGATGCTGGCCGCCGCCAAGGCCGTGGACTCCGGCGCCGGCGTGGTGTTCGTCGTCAAGAACTACACCGGCGACGTGATGAACTTCGAGCTCGCCGCGGAGCTGGCCGCCGAGGAGGGCATCGAGGTCCGCACGGTGCTGGTCAACGACGACGTCGCGGTCGAGGACTCCACCTGGACGGCCGGGCGGCGCGGCACCGGCGCGACGGTGCCGGTGGAGAAGATCGCGGGCGCGCTGGCCGAGCGCGGCGCCTCGCTGGACGAGGTGGCCGCCCTCGGCGAGCGGGTGAACGCGGCCTCCCGCTCGTTCGCGATCGCGCTGAGCGCGGCGACCGTCCCGGCCGCGGGCAAGCCCGGCTTCGAGCTGGCCGAGGACGAGATCGAGGTGGGCGTCGGCATCCACGGCGAGCCGGGCCGCCGCCGGGAGCGCTTGCGCCCGGCCCGGGAGCTGGTCGCCGAGGTGGTCGGGACGATCCTCACCGACCACCACCTGACCGCCGGCGACGAGGTGATCGCGCTGGTCAACGGGCTGGGCGCGACGCCGCTGATGGAGCTGTACATCGTCTTCGGCGAGGTCTCCGCCCGGCTGGCCGAGCGCGGCATCACGGTGGCCCGCAGCCTGGTCGGCAACTACGTGACCAGCCTGGACATGGCCGGTTTCTCGCTCACCCTCACCAAGGCCGACGGCCAGCTGCTGGAGCTGTGGGACGCCCCGGTGGACACCCCCGCCCTCAAGCGCGCCTGACCCGCGGAACAGGAGTACCCGACATGGACGTCGACACCCGCCTCGCCGAGGCCTGGGTCCGCGCGCTGGCCGCCGCGGTCGAGAAGGAGCACGGGCGGCTCACCGAGCTGGACTCCGCGATCGGCGACGGCGACCACGGCAGCAACCTGCGGCGCGGCTTCACCGCCGTGCTGGCCGCCCTGGACGCGCCGGACGCCCCGGCCCCCGCCGGTCCCGGCGCGCTGCTGACGAAGACCGGCACCACGCTGATCTCCAAGGTCGGCGGCGCCTCCGGCCCGCTCTACGGCAAGGCGTTCCGGGCGATCGGCGCCGCGCTGCCGCAGCCCGGCGGGGCACCCGCCGACGCGGCCGCGCTCGGCGAGGCACTGGCGGCCGGACTGCGCGCGGTGCGGGATCTCGGCAAGGCCGAGCCGGGCGACAAGACCATCGTCGACGCCTGGACGCCCGCGTTGGAGGCCTACCGGGCGGCGGTGGCCGGCGGCGCGGGCCTGCCGGAGGCCGCCGCGGCCGCGGCCGGGGGCGCCGAGCGGGGCGCCCTGGACACCGTGCCGCTGCAGGCCCGCAAGGGCCGCGCCTCCTATCTGGGCCCGCGCAGCGTCGGCCACCAGGACCCGGGTGCCACCTCCACCGCCCTGCTCTTCCGCGCCCTGGCCGACGCCGCCGCCCTCCCGCCCGCCGCCGGGGCGCCCTGAGCTGCGCGGGGGCCGGTGCTAGGCGGCGTCGGTGCGGGTGATCAGCAGCAGCAGCGCGTCGTCCCGCAGTTCGCCCCCGGTGTGCGCCAGCAGGTCGGCGTAGACCCGCCCGACCGCCGCCTCCAGCTCCGCCGCGGAGCGGGCCGCGCCGCGCACCAGCGGGCCGACCCGCTCGGCGAGCGGGTAGAACACGCCGCTGTGCCGGTGCTTGGCCTCGATCACGCCGTCGGTGCAGAGCACCAGCACGTCGTCCGTGCCGAACGACTGGTCCCAGGTGCTCGGCTCACCGGCCGCGAGCCGGCCGAGGCCGAGCGGCACCCACGGGTCGGGCGCGTCGAGGACGTGCGCCCGGCCCTCCGGGTCCACCCGGATCGGCGGCACGTGCCCGTACTGGAGCAACTGGACCACGCCGGGCCGGCGGAACTCGGCGAACAGCGCGGTGGTGAACTCGCCGTCCGGCACGTGCCGCTCGACGCTGGCCTCGATCCGGGCGGCCACCCCGCGCAGCCCGGCCTCGTCGTAGGCGGCCTCGCGGAAGGCGCCGAGCACCACGGCGGCGGTCTGCACCGCGCCGAGCCCCTTGCCCCGCACGTCGCCGACCGCGACCCGGGTGCCGTACGGGGTCTCCAGGACGGAGTAGAGGTCCCCGCCGATCCGTGACGCGTCGGCGGCGGAGACGTACCGCACCGCGAGGTGCAGCGGTCCGACGACCGGGCCGGGCAGCCGCAGCAGGGCGCGCTGAGCGGCCTCCGCGACGGAGCTGACCGCCGCGTAGGCCGCGGCCCTGCGCATCCGGATCCTGGCCACCCAGGCGGAGAACACCGACAGCAGCAGGTAGCTGACCATCGCGCCCCACAGGAAGCGGACGTCGTTGAGGTTGTCGACCTGGTCGTAGTGGCTGAGGCCGAAGACGGCGAGCAGGCCGATCGAGCAGACGCCGAGCAGTTCGAGCGGGCGCAGGGTGAGGGCGGCGATGCTGGGGACGACGGTCATCAGCGGCGCGAGGTAGCGGTCCTGGCCGGAGTAGAGGTCGGCGAACCCGACCAGCACGATCGCGATCAGCGCGGGGGCGGCCCGTCGCCAGAACGGGATGTCGAGCAGGTCGACGGCGAGCAGCGCGTTGCGCCGCCGGGCCGGTGGCTGCCCGACGCCGGTCGGGACGGACGGCGACTGGGCACGGCGGAACGGGGACACATATCGAACATAACGGACGATCAGTACGCCCACCCGCGCACCCCCGGCCTCCCCCGTCCCGCCCGTGGCCCCGAGACCCCCGCGTCCGCCGAATCCGCCCATGTCACGGCGCGGATTCGGGCGCAGCGTGGCCGGACGCCTACGCTCTGCTCTCGGAGCGCGCACCGGCCGATGCCCGGGCGACACCCCGGCGTCAAGCGGAATGCGATCCACACCACACCATCCGTACCCCTACGGAATACCCCTTAGGGGTATGGTGGGATTATCAGCCGGGCCCGGGCGTACGCTCGCGGCCGTACCGACCTTCCGGAGGCCACGATGTCCAGCACCATCACCTACACCGTCACCGGCATGAGCTGCGGACACTGTGAGAGTTCGGTCAGCAAGGAGCTCTCCGCCCTCGCCGGGGTGACCGAGGTGTCCGCCGACGCCAAGGCCGGCACGGTCACCGTCTCCGCCGCCGCCCCGCTGGACGACGAGCAGGTGCGCGCCGCCGTCGACGAGGCCGGCTACGAGCTGGTCGGCCGCGCCGCCTGAGAGCCCCCGCCGCGCGGCGGGGGCCCGGCGAACCCCGCCCCCGCCGTGCCCTCCCCTAGGAGCTGATCAGCACATGAGCACCTCCACCTCGGGCTCCGCCTCCCCGGACACGGCGACCGCCACCACCGGCCAGGAGGACCCCACCGCGGTCCGCGAGCGCGTCGAACTCCGGATCGGCGGCATGACCTGTGCCGCCTGCGCCGCACGCGTCGAGAAGAAACTCAACCGGATGGCCGGCGTCGAGGCCACCGTCAACTACGCCACCGAGAAGGCCAGGGTCGAGTTCTCGCCGGACGTCACCGTGGCCGACCTCGTCGCCACCGTGGAGAACACCGGCTACACCGCCGAACTCCCCCCGCCGCCGGTCCCCGCCACCCCGGCCGAGGCCGCCGACGCCGCCGACGCCCGCCCGCCGGCGCCGGCCGACCCGCTGCTCGACCGGCTGCTCGTCAGCGCCGTGCTCAGCCTGCCCGTGGTCCTCTGGTCCATGGTCCCCGCCCTCCAGTTCACCAACTGGCAGTGGCTGGCCTTCGCACTCACCGGCCCCGTCGTCGTCTACGGCGGCCTGCCCTTCCACCGCGCCGCCTGGACCAACCTCAAGCACGGCGCGGCGACCATGGACACCCTGGTCTCGCTCGGCACCCTGGCCGCCTTCGGCTGGTCCTTCTGGGCCCTGTTCTGGGGCGAGGCCGGCATGCCCGGCATGCGCCACGAGTTCTCGTTCTCGGTCGGCGACACCGACGCCTCGTCGATGCTCTACCTGGAGACGGCCTCCGCCGTCACCGTGCTGATCCTGCTCGGCCGCTACCTGGAGGCCCGCTCCAAGCGCCGCGCCGGGGCCGCCCTGCACGCGCTGCTGGACCTCGGCGCCAAGGACGTCGCCGTGCTGCGCGACGGCCACGAGGTGCGGCTGCCCGTCGAGCAGCTCACCGTCGGGACACGCTTCGTGGTCCGCCCCGGCGAGAAGATCGCCACCGACGGCGTGGTCGTCGAGGGCGCCTCCGCCGTCGACGCCTCGATGCTGACCGGCGAGTCCGTCCCGGTGGAGGTCGCCGTCGGCGACACCGTCACCGGTGCCACCGTCAACGCCGGCGGCCGCCTGGTGGTCGAGGCCACCCGGGTCGGCGCCGACACCCGGCTCGCCCGGATGGCCCAGCTCGTCGAGGACGCCCAGAGCGGCAAGGCCGCCGCCCAGCGGCTCGCCGACCGGATCTCCGCCGTCTTCGTGCCCGTGGTGATCCTCATCGCGCTCGGCACCCTGATCGCCTGGCTGCTGACCGCCGACAGCGCCACCGAGGCGTTCACCGCCGCCGTCGCCGTGCTGATCATCGCCTGCCCCTGCGCCCTCGGCCTGGCCACGCCGACCGCCCTGATGGTCGGCACCGGCCGCGGCGCCCAGCTCGGCATCCTCATCAAGGGACCGGAGGTGCTGGAGAACACCCGCCGGGTCGACACCGTCGTCCTGGACAAGACCGGCACCGTCACCACCGGCAGCATGGCGCTGCACGGCGTGCACACCATCGAGGGCGTCAGCGAGGACGAGGCGCTGCGCCTGGCCGGCGCCCTGGAGCACGCCTCCGAGCACCCGATCGCCGCCGCCGTCGCCACCGCCGCCGCCGAACGCCTCGGCACCCTGCCCGCCGTCGAGGGCTTCCAGAACGTCCCCGGCCTCGGCGTCCGGGGCGTCGTCGACGGTCACGCGGTGGTCGCCGGCCGGGAGTCCCTGCTCGCCGACCACGGGCAGCCGCTGCCCGCCGCGCTCGCCGGGGCCAAGCGCGCCGCCGAGGCCGCCGGCCGCACCACCGTCGCGGTCGGCTGGGACGGCGAGGCCAGGGCCGTCCTGGAGGTCGCCGACGCGGTCAAGCCCACCAGCGCCGAGGCGATCGCCCAACTGCGCGCCCTGGGCCTGCGCCCGGTCCTGCTCACCGGTGACAACCGGCTGGTCGCCGAGGCCGTCGCCGCCGAGGTCGGCATCCCCGCCGAGGACGTGTACGCCGAGGTGCTGCCCGAGGACAAGGTCGTCGCCGTGGAGACCCTCCAGGCCGAGGGCCGGATCGTCGCGATGGTCGGCGACGGCGTCAACGACGCCGCGGCGCTCGCCCAGGCCGATCTCGGACTCGCCATGGGCACCGGCACCGACGCCGCCATCGAGGCGGGCGACCTCACCCTGGTCCGCGGCGACCTGCGCGCGGCGGCCGACGCCATCCGGCTCTCCCGCAGGACCCTGGGCACCATCAAGGGCAACCTCTTCTGGGCCTTCGGCTACAACGTGGCGGCGATCCCGCTGGCCGCCGGCGGCCTGCTCAACCCGATGATCGCCGGTGCCACGATGGCCTTCTCCTCGGTCTTCGTGCTCACCAACAGCCTCCGGCTGCGCCGCTTCCGGGCGGCCGCCTGACCCCGGGCACCGCCCCGGGAACGCGGGGGGGGGCGGGCCCCGCGAGCGCGAGCGGGCCCCCCCCGACGCACGGCCCCCGCCCGCCCCCCCCCCCCCCACCGCACGCG
>NZ_JBHYUU010000011.1:0-91861 GCF_042749955.1 Kitasatospora sp. NPDC059462
CGGTGACGATCTTCCCGTCGGACGGCTGGATCGCCAGGGCGTTGCCGATGTCGGGCAGCGAGGGGGTGCCGCCGAAGTCGGTGGTCACCTTGCCGGTGGTGCCGAAGGTGGTGTCCAGCGCCCCGGGGGTGGCGCTGGCGGGGACGGCGGTGACGAGGGCGATGGCGACGCCGGTCGCGGCGGCGAGGCGGCGCGCGCTGATCATGCGCATGACAGACTCCTCTTTCGCTGAGGGGGAGGCCGGGCGGGAGCCCGGGAACGACGGACGCCCGCGGGCGCGCTCCGTTTGCGCGCATGCCCGAGCGGGCGGGAGGGAAGGATCGGTGCGGGAACGTCTGACCGCATGACGGCATCGGTGGATGCGGTGTGCGGGCCAGGAGGGGCGTGCCGTACGGAGGGTGACGGATCCGTCCGGGGGTCAGGCGGCGGTAGGACGCCTGCCCGGGCAACACGGGGCCACCTGCCATTGGCATATGCCGGAGGTTCGGGCCGCCGACCGGTCCTGCGGAACCGGCCGCGTCGCCATCGTGGCGCACCGGCGCGCGCCGGGGCAAGGCTTTCCGGCCGCAAGCTCGCGTCCGCCCGGAAACGGCGGGCGAGCGGGGGTTGATCGAACTTCCGCACGCCTCAAGGGCTCTGTCTGACCAGCGGATTCGCCGCAGCCGGACCGCGCCCGCCGGACCTCACTCTGCCAGCGCGTTGCCCCTGGCCGCACGCCCCCCGGCGTACGCCCCCAGGTGCCGCACACGCCCGGAGCAGGACGTCACGCCTGCCGAACTCCCGTGCCGGGCAGGGGATCCGGCCCCGCGCGCGGACGAGCGCGAGGGGCCGGGACGGGCGTCGGGCCGGGGTGCTCAGCGGCAGAACTCGGCCTCCGCGAGCGCGCGTTCGCCCTCCACCCAGTCGGCGTTGGTGTTGAACGCGGCCACGTGCCGGCCGTCGCGGGTGGCCAGCGCCACCGTCGACGAGCCGTGGATGGTGCCGGTGTGGCCCCAGACGACGGCCCCGCAGTGGAGCTTCACGCTGCCGATGCCCAGCCCGGGGCCGCCGGCGGCCGGGATCATCTCGTCCAGCTCGGCCCGCGGCAGCAGCCGCCCCCGCATCAGGGCGGAGTAGAAGCGCGTCAGATCGGCCGTCGTGGAGATCATCTCCCCGGCCGCCCCGCCCCACGAGGGGTTGAGCTCGGTGGTCTCCAGTGGTGTCGGCGAGCCGCCGAACAGCGTGGAGTAGCCGAGCGCGTGCGGCCGGGGCAGCTCGACGGCGGTACCGGGCAGGGTCGTCGCGGAGAGGCCGAGCGGCCGGATGATCCGGCGCTCGATCTCCTCGCCGTACGAGCGGCCGGTCACCTCGGCGATGATCATCCCGGCCAGCAGGTAGTTGGTGTTGGAGTAGGCGCGGGACGTTCCCGGCGGGAACAGCGGCGGGTGGGCGAGTGCCGTCCGCACCAGGTCCTCGGGACGGTAGGTGTCGTAACGGTGGAGCAGGAAGTCCGGGCTCGCCAGCCGCTGGATCATCGCCGGGTCCTCGTCGAAGGAGAACAGGCCGCTGGTGTGCCCCAGCAGCTGGCGGACCGTGATCGTGGTGCCGTCGTTCCCGTTGCCCCGCACCACGCCGGGCAGCCACCGCTCCACCGGGTCGTCCAGGCCGAGCCGTCCCTCGGCGCGGAGCTGGAGCACCACGGTGGCGGTGAAGGTCTTCGTCAGGCTCCCGATCCGGAACCGCTCCCGGGGCGACCGGGGCCGTCCGGTCGCGGTGTCGGCCGCCCCGACGGCCGCGGACCAGCTGTCGTCGCCCTCCCGGACCCCGGCTATCGTCCCGGGCAGGCCCTCGGCCCGGACGAGTTCCGCCATCGCCGCCCGCGTCGCCCCGTGGACGCCGTCGCCGTGCCCCCCGTGCCCTCCACCGGTGCCGGCCGCCGCGGCCGACGTCACCGTGCCCACGGTCACGACCGTCGTCACCGCGGCGGCCACCGCCACCGCGCCGTACCCGCGCCGAAGCGCCCCCTGCCGAGCCATACCGACCTCCTGAGGTCCGAATCGCCCGTCCCCCGCTGACCGGGCCAACGGCCGGGCCGCGCAGGGTGGTTCCCGCCGTTCAGGGGGTGCCGGCGGATGCCGCCCAGCGGCCCAGCTTCTCCGGGTTGCGGACCGCCCAGATCCGGCTGATCCGGCCGTCCACGAGGTCGAGGGCGGCCACCGTCGCGGTGACGCCGTCGCGTTGGGCGACCAGGCCGGGGCGGCCGTTGACGCTGCGCTCCAGGAGGGTGAGACCCGGTGCCCGCTCGGCCAGCAGCACGAGGTACTGGGCGATGCGCACGCCGCCCTCGACCGGCCGGAGCACCGCGCCGACCAGGCCGCCGCCGTCGGCGACCATCGTGGCGGCGGGGTCGAGCAGACCGACCAGGGCCTCGATGTCCTTGGACTCCCAGGCCTGCCTGAACCGCCGCACCACACCGGCCTGGTGGGCCTGCCCGGGGTCGGGCGTCCGCGCGGCGCCGACCCGCCGCCGGCCCGAGGAGGCCAGCTGGCGGCAGGCGGCGGGCGTCCGGTCGACGATCGCGGCGATCTCGGGGAACGGGTAGCGGAAGACGTCGTGCAGGACGAACACCACGCGCTCGGCCGGCGTCATCGACTCCAGCACGACCAGGAAGGCCATGCCCACCGACTCGTCCAGGGTGATCCGGTCGGCGGGGTCGGCGGACCCGCCCCCGGAGCCGCCGGGCCACTCGGTGCGGTCGGGCAGCGGCTCGGGCAGCCACTCGCCGACGTAGCGCTCGCGCCGGACCCGCGCCGAGCCCAGCACGTCCAGGCAGATCCGGCTGACCACCGTCGTCAGCCAGGCGCCCGGCGCCTCGACGGCCTGCCGCCGTGCCGCGGACAGCGCGTACCAGCGGGCGTAGGCCTCCTGCACGGCGTCCTCGGCCTCGGCCGGCGAGCCGAGCATCCGGTAGGCGAGGTCGATCAGGTGCCGCCGCTCGCCGAGGGCCGCGTCCGTGGGCCGTCCGTCCCCGGTGTCCATGCCGGTCCCCCCCGCTCGTGCCCGCCCGCCTCACACTTCGCGGGCCCGTTTCGTCGAATCACCGGGACACTATCGATCCACCGCCGCGAGGCAGGAAGAGGGACCGCACCATGGCCATTCCGGGCAACGCCGTCGAACGCCGCAGCTTCACCTTCCCGCAGGTCGCGGTCGCCCTGCAGACCCTGGCGATCCTCTTCCAGGCGAGCACCGCGGGCCTGCTGCTCTCCACGACGTACGGCGGGACGCTGCACGGCGTCGGGGCGCGGGTGATGTACGGGGCCTCGATGCTCTACCTGCTGGCCGCGGTCCTGGCCTGGCGGCCGGGCGGCGGCCCGGCCAGGCCGGTGCTCCACGCCACCGGGTTCCTGGTGCTCGCCTCGGTCCAGGTGGTGCTGGGCATCGCCCACGCGCCGGCGGCGCACGTGCCCCTGGGCGTGCTGATGTTCGGCCTGAGCGTGCTGGACCTGAGGCGGAGCCTGTCCGCCGCCGCGCGCCGCGGGCGGTAGCGCCGGGCGGCCGGCGGCCGGGGAGGGACTGCTCCCGGCCGTCGGCCACCGCCCGCGCCGGCTCAGAAGGTCAGCGCGGTGGGCTGGGCGTCGGGGCGTACCGCCGCGTCGGTGCCGCCGTCCACGAACAGGGTGGCGCCGGTGGTGAAGCGGGCCTCGGGCCGCAGGAACTGGTGCACCCAGAAGGCGATGTCCTCGGGCCGGCCGAAGACGCCCAGCGGCATGGGGGTGGGGAAGTCGTCGGCGTCCGGCTCCTCGCCCGCGCCGGTGGACCCGAGCATCAGCGGGGTGATCACCGCGCCGGGCGCGATGACGTTCAGCAGCACGCCCTCGCGGGCCCACGCCGGGGTGACGGCCGTCCGGCGCACCCAGCGGGCCAGGGCGAACTTGGAGGTGGCGTAGGCGGAGATGCTCGGCGCACCCTCGGAAGCCCGCGCCGCCTCGGCGGGCAGCGCGGCCAGGGCCGCACGGGCGTGCTCGCGGGCCGCGTCCTCGTCGCCGGAGAGCAGCAGCTCGACCAGCTTCTCGTCGATCATCGGGACGGTGGTCGAGGAGTTGGAGCCGATCACCACGGCGCGCCCCGCCGAGGAGCGGGCGAGCGCCGGGCGCAGGCCCTCCAGCAGCTCGACCGGGCCGAAGTAGTTGATGGAGGCCACGGCGGCGGGGTCCTTCATCGCGGGGCCGACGCCGGCCACCGCGGCCACGCCGTCCAGGAGCCCGCCGGAGGCGTCCAGGATCCCCCGGACGGCGGCGCGGCGGCCCTCGGCGGTGCCGAGGTCGGCGGTGATGTCGGCGTCACGGAGATCGACGCCGATGACGGTGTGGCCGGCCTCCCGGAGGACGGCGGCGCTGGCGGCGCCCATTCCCGAAGCGGAGCCGGTGACGGCGTAGATACCCATGGTGCGAGCCTCTCGATCACTGTGCGCAGGGAGCACACGGACTGGCGGGTGCCCTTCCGAACATCTGCCAATCGGATTCCAATCACTGATTGGATGGTAACCCGGGAGCCTGTGATGCAATGGCGGCATGCCGGATGGAACAGCTCAGGACCCGAACCCGACCCCGGACGCCGCCCCGCCCCAGGACGCCGCCTCCACCCGGGACCGGCTGCTCGCGGCCGCCGAGCGGCTCTTCCTCCAGCGCGGTGCGGGCCAGGTCTCGGTGCGCGCGATCAACGCGGAGGCCGGCCTCAACCCGGGCGCGGTGCACTACCACTTCGGCTCCCGCGAGGGCCTGGTCACGGCGCTGCTCGGGCGCGAGCTGTGGCCGCTCTGGCAGGGGCGGCTGGAAGCGGCCACCCTGAGCCCCGGGGCGACGGGCCCCGCGCAGGTGCGGACCCTCGTCGCGGCCGTCGCCGCACCTTTCGACGAACTGATCCGCACCGAGCGCGGCCGGATGCTGTGCCGCCTGCTCGCCCAGACCATGCTCACCGCCGACCGGCCGCTGAGCGGCTCGCCCTGGGCGGGCACCGCCCCGTTCGAGGTCGTCCTCGGCCGGGCCCTGCCCGACCTGTCCGTCCGCGAGATCACCGACCGCTGGCGGCTCGCGTTCACCACCCTCCTGGAGGCCTACGGGCGCCCGCTCGCCGCCGAGGCGGACTCCGCCGCGGAGCCTTCGTTCCCCGAACCGTCCACCGTGGTGGCGTTCCTGACGGCGGGTCTGACCGCGCCCGGAACGGCGGTGAGCTGACGGCTCCTAGCGGGCGGGGCGGACGTCCGGCGGCGCGGTGATGCCGAACTCCGTCTCCAGGACGGCGCGGATCTCCTCCGCGCCGTCGAGCTCCCGCACCGTCACGGAGCCGTCGTGCGCGGTGCGGGTGAACCTGGCGCCGTCGAGGGCGAGGTGGCCGGCCGGGAGGGTCCGCTGCACGAAGAGGCGGCGGAACGGCGAGCGCGGGTGGGTGGCGACGTGCCAGTTGGCCATGCCGATGTCGGGCGCGGGCGCCGGGTCGAGGGTGAACGCCACCAGCTCCCGCCACGCGTCGCCCCTGCGGATCTGCAGCACCCACACCTGGACGGGGCCGTCCGTCTCCTCCAGGACCAGCCGGTGCCGGCGGCCCCGGCCGTCCCGGACCGGGCCGGGGACCAGCGGCAGCGGCTCCAGGAGCGCGTCCGCCGACCCGAAGCCGACGTCGACGAGATGGCGCCCCTCGCCCTCCCCGGGCACCCGGACGACCAGCACCAGGTGGGTGCGCGGCCGGACCTCCCCGGGCCGGGCGCCCGCCCGGACCCGGCCGGTGTGGCGGACGACGCCGTAGCCCAGTTGCTCCAGCACGGCGGCGAACAGCGTGTTGTGCTCGAAGCAGTATCCGCCGCGCCCGCCCGTGACGAGCTTGGCCTCCAGATCGGCGACCTCCAGCGACGGCACGGTGCCGACCACCACGTCGACGTTCTCGAACGGGACGGCCAGCACGTGCGCGTACTGCAGCGCCCGGAGCGTGGCCAGGGTGGGCGCCCGCCCGCCGTCCCACCCGATCCGCGCGAAGTACTTGTCGAGGTCGACGCTCATACCGCCACCGTACGGACCGGGCGGCGCCCGGGCCTCGGGCTGCGGGCGCGGCTCGCGGTGGGTCCTGCGTCCTAGGACCCGGGCGGAGGCGCCGTCACACCGGGGCGCCGGTCGGCGGGATCGCGCCGGAGGCCCGCCCTCCGCGCCGCAGGAGCCCGGTCCGCCGGAGTCGTTACGCAGCCGATGAGCCGCTGTGACACGACCGGCCGGGGACCGCGACACGGGCTTTCTACCGTCGCTCTCGACGCACCGGCCACTTCGGGCCGGACTCCGCGTCACCAGGACGAATGGAGAGTTCGCATGGCCACGCGCACCACCAGGAACCGTGCCGTTCTGCGGCTGACGGCCGTCTGCGCCATGACCGGCGCCGCGCTGCTGACCGCCGTGACGGGCGGCCAGGCCTGGGCCGACGGCGCCCCCGCGCCCGCCCCCGCCACCCCGACGGCCACCCCGGCCGTCAAGGCCCCGGCCGCGGCCGGCGACGCGGGCAGCGGCGCCGCCCAGCCGGCCCCGGCGCCGCCGACCGCCATCCCGTCGCCGTTCATCTCCGCGGTCCCGACGATCTCGCCGGTGCCGAAGAACGCCACCCGCCCGGCCGCTCCGCTGCCGTCGCTCACCCGCGAGGCCGAGGGCGGCGCGCCCGCCCCCGCCCCCGCCTCGGGGCAGCCGCAGGTCCGCGAGGTGCCCAAGGGCGCCGCGCAGGCCGGTGACGGCTCCACCGCCGGGGACTCCTCCGGTCTGCAGCTGATCGGCGGCGGCGCCGTCGCCGCCATCGGTGCCGGGGCGCTCGGCTTCGCCGTGCTGCGCCGCCGCTCCGGTGCGCGCGGCTGACGACGGCCACCGGGGCGGGCGTCGCCACGGACGTCGCCACGGGCGGCGTGCCCGGCACGGCGGGCCGAGGCCGGGCGGGCTGAACCGCGGCGTGTTCGGGGCGGCCGGGCTGCTCTGCCTGGCGCTCGGTGCGACCGTCGCGCTCTCGGACCAGCGCGAGCCCCCGGTGGTCCGGGTGGAGACCTCGGCCCGTCAGGGCGCGGGCGGCGCGGGCGGCGCGGGGGAGAGCGCACCGGTCGCGCCGGTGACGGCCCCCGCCGCCGGCGGCACGGCAACCGCCGCCACCGGCGCGGGAACCGCCGCGCCGCGCCCGTTCGCGGCCTCGCCGCCGACCCGCCTGCTCGTCCCGGCGGCCGGCGTCGACGCCCCGGTGACCGGCCTCGGCCTGAACGCCGACGGCACCGTCGAGGTGCCGGCCGCCGAACGGGCCGGTGAGGCCGGCTGGTACCGCAACGGCCCGACCCCGGGGGAGACCGGGCCCGCCGTCCTGATCGGTCACTACGACACCGCGCACGGCCCGGCGGTCTTCCGGGGACTGCCGAAGCTGCGGGCGGGGGACCGGATCCAGGTGCGGCGGGAGGACGGCAGCACGGTGGACTTCCGGGTCCGCGAGCTGGTCCAGGCCGCCAAGGACGCCTTCCCCACCGAGCTGGTGTACGGGAACACGGCGGCGCCCGAGCTGCGCCTGATCACCTGCGGCGGCCGGATCGGGACCGACGGCCACTGGACGGACAACATCATCGTCCTCGCGGACCTGGCCGAACCGGCCACCTCCGCCGGCTGACCGGGCTGCGGCTACGCTGCCCGGACGGCACCCGCCGGGGAACCGGCGGGTGCCGTCCGGACGACCTGCCGACCGGACACGAACCGGCACGGACCGTCACGAACAGCACGGACCGGCATGAACCAGCACGAACCAGCACCACCACCGCGGACCAGGAGGGCCACCGGAGGATGAGCACCGCCCCGCGTCGCACGCCCGGACCCCTCCTGGCCCTGCTCGCCGCCGCGCCGCTCGCCCTCGCGGTCGGCTGCGGCGCCCCCGGCGAGCTGCGCGACCACGGCGCGGCCGAGGCCGTCGCGCGCCCGCCGGCCCGGATCCCGCTCTGGCCGGGCCAGGACACCGCGCCGTCGCCGGAGCCCGCGGGGCCCCGCACCCCGGAGCCGGCGCCGCAGCCGGTCCCCGACCTGACCGTCCCCGGGCAGGACGTCTCGACGGTGGACGTCCGCACGCTGCTGGCCAAGGACCCCGGCGTGAGCCAGGACGAGCGGCGGGCCCTCGACCCCTGCACCGGCTGCGGGATCCGCCCCGCCGAGTACCGTGACCTGACCGGTGACGGCCGCCCCGAGCTGCTGGTCGTCGTCGGCCTCGTCGACACCGACGTGCTGCACGTCTACACCGCGTCCGCCGACCGGATGCTGCCCGTGCTGCGGGTACAGCTGCTGAAACGGTTCGGCGCCGAGACGCTCGGCACCGACCTGCTGCTGTACGAGTCCACCACCAGCTGGTCCCGGACCATCCGCCGCTACAGCTGGGACGGCGCGCGGCTCGTCCTGGCCGAGCAGAAGGTCGAGGGCGTCGGGCCGGTCCAGGAGCCCGAGCCGACGCCGACCACCACCCCCGGGGACCGGTCGACCATCCTGCGCCCCGGCACGGGCACCGCACCCGCCCCCTGGCCGAGCGTGCCCGCGGTCCGCCGGCCCGACGGCTCCGAGCCGGGAGCGGGCGCGGGATCGGGCGCGGGTGCCCCGACGGCCACGCCCGTGCCCGCATCCAAGGTGCCGCAGCCCGGCCAGCCCCGCCCGGCCGTCCCCACGGCCGCGCCCACCGCTCAGCAGCCCGCAGCCCAGCAGCCCACCACGCAGCAACCCGCCGCCCAGCAGCCCACCGCGCAGCCGCCCGCCCGCTCGGAGACCACGCCATGAACCCCACGGCACCCAGCCACCCCCGCATCCTCATCGTCGAGGACGACGAGGTGATCCGGGAGGCCACCCGGATGGCCCTGGAACGCTACGGCTTCCCGGTGTCCACGGCCGCCGACGGGCTGGAGGGGTTGGAGATGTTCCACGCCGTGCGGCCCGACCTGGTGCTGCTCGACGTGATGCTGCCGCTGCTCGACGGGGTCGGCCTGTGCCGGCGGATCCGCGAGGAGAGCCAGCTGCCGATCCTGATGATGTCGGCGCGCACCGACCCGGTCGACGTGGTGTCCGGTCTGGAGGCGGGCGCGGACGACTACGTCGTCAAGCCGTTCGAGAGCGCCGTGCTGGTCGCCCGGATCCGCACCGTGCTGCGCCGCATCCGCGTCGTCCCGGCCGCGCCCGAACCCCTGCCCGTTCCCCCGCCCGCTCGCACCGGACCCGCCGCGCCGGAGCCCGCCGGGGCCGTCCCACCCGGGGCCTTCGCGCCCGGGGCCGCCGCGCCCGGGCCCGTGGCACCCGAACCCCGCACGCCCGTCCGCAGCTTCGACGGCCTGGAGGTGGACACCGACTCCATGGAGGTCCGCGTGCACGGCCGGCTCGTCCCGCTCACCCCCACCGAGCTGCGCCTCCTGCTGGAGTTCACCGCCGCGCCCGGGATCGTGCTGGAGCGCGCCGTGCTGCTGGAACGGGTCTGGGACTACGAGTGGGGCGCCGACACCCGGGTCGTCGACGTCCATGTGCAACGGCTGCGCGCCAAGATCGGCGGCGGGCGGATCGAGACCGTCCGCGGCTTCGGCTACAAGCTGCGGCGCCCCGAATGACGCTGCGCCGGCAGATCGCCACCGCCGTCGCCGCCATCTCCGTCCTGGTCGCGGTGGCGGTCGGGCTGCTCGTCCACCAGGCGATGGTCCGCCAGCACGTCGGCCAGGCGCGCGACTCGGCGCTCACCGCGCTGGACGCGGCGCTCGGCGTCTACGGGCGCGGCGAGGACGTGGCCGCAGGCGGCCGCCATGCCGCGTTGGACGACCCGGGGCTGCCCGTGCGGCTGCGCACCCTCGCCGCCGGGGGACGGCGCGGGTCGCTGCTCGCCGAGGGGCCCGAGGGCGAGTCGGTGTGGGCGGCGGGCGCCGTCCGCGACGGGGTGCTCTCGGTGCGGATCGACTTCGCCCAGGACCGGCGGGCGATCGCCGACCTGGACCGGATCATCCTGATCACCGTCGTCGCCTCCGTCTTCACCACCGTGCTGGTCGGGGTGCTGGTCGCGGACCGGATCAGCCGGCGGCTGCGCACGGCGGCGACGGCGGCCCGGGGCATCGCCTCCGGGCGCACCGACACCCGGATCGGCGAACTCGTCGACGGCCGGGACGAGGTGGCCGACCTCGCGGCGGCGGTGGACCTGATGTCCCGGGAGCTGCACCGGCGCCTGGAGGACGAGCAGCGGTTCACCGCCGACGTCGCCCATGAGCTGCGCACCCCGCTGACCGGGTTGGTCACGGCCGCCGAACTGCTGCCCCCGGGGCGGCCCACCCAGCTGGTGCAGAACCGGGTGCAGGCGCTGCGCGCGCTGGTCGAGGACCTCCTGGAGGTCTCCCGGCTGGACGCCGACGCCGAACTGCCGGACCTCTCGGCGGTGCCGCTGGAACGCGCGGTGCGGCGCACCGTCGCGCTGACCGGCCTGGAGGTGACGGTCGAGGTGGCGGCCGACGCGTCCGTCCGCACCGATCTGCGCCGGCTCGACCGCATCCTCGGCAACCTGCTCCTCAACGCCGACCGCCACGGCGGCGGCACCATCCGGCTGCGCGTCGACGGCCACCGGATCACCGTCCGCGACCACGGCCCCGGCTTCCCCGGGGAGCTCCTGCGCGACGGTCCCCAGCGCTTCCGCACCAGCGTCCGCGAACGCGGCAGGGGCCACGGCCTCGGCCTCACCATCGCCCAGGGCCACACCCGCGTCATCGGCGCCGCCCTCACCTTCGCCAACCACCCCGACGGCGGCGCCCTCGCCACCCTCACCCTCCCTCCGGCCCCGGACGGCACCGCGTACTCATCTGCCCTCGAAAAAATACCGACATAGTGGTGGCGAGAGTCGACCCCATTCTTTCTCGCTACTGATCAAGTATGACTACTTCCTATCAGTGTCGGGATTGTTTGTGGCGGCCCTCGTAAGATGATGGAATGGTTTTTGAGGCTGGCTCGGAGAAGGAAGGGCCTGGGCCGAGGTTTGTCGAGATCGATCCGGAACTCGCCAAGGAACTCGTGTCCAGGGTTTCGGTGAACCGACGCCTGGACCAGGGGTACGTTGACGCCCTGGCGGAGGCTATGCGTCGTGGCGAGTGGCGGGTGACGCATCAGGGCATCGCGCTCGACGGACCGCTTGACAGTGGCTCCGTTCTCGACGGTCAGCACCGCCTGCACGCTATCGTCAAGTCGCGCTGCACGGTGTGGCTCTACGTGTTCGAGGACATGCCGCGTGACATCTTCCCGGTCCTCGATACCGGGAAGCGCCGCAGTGGGGCGGATGCGCTGTCGTCCACCGGCGAGAAGTACCTCCCGCTGTTCTTCTCGACCATTCGCCATGTGCTCCTCTTCAAGAGCATGCCCGACTCGTCGTGGAGCGGAATCCGGGCCCAGGTGACGAACGGTCGGATCCTGGGCGCTTATTGGGACGAGACCGATCGCTACCGACTGGCCGTGGCGACCGGTCGGAGCCTCTCCAAGCACATCGCTGCGAGCCAGACGGCGGCGGCCGTCGGGTACTTCCTGACCACCGAGGCGGCGCCGGGTGCGAACGCGGGGATTTGGATCGAAGGCCTGGTGTCGGGTGCGAACCTCGGACTGGGCGATCCGCGACTCGCACTGCCCAAGGCGTTGAAGGATATGCAGAAGCGGGGCTCCCGGCGTCGGGCAGGAATAAAGGATCAGGTGGCGGCCTACATCAAGGCGTGGAACGCCTGGGTCGAGGACCGGCCGATCAACAATCCGCGCCTCCTGCGCCTGAAGAAGAACGAGAAGATGCCGATGCCCGTAGTCCGGGTCTGATCCCTCCGGGACGGATGGTTCAGGACTGCCTGGGGTTGCCGCGGGCGATGAGGTTCCCGGACTCCCCGATCACGACCACGGTCCGGTTGAACGAGTTGGCAACCCGGCCGATGAAGTCGCGCGAGATCGGAGGCGCGTCGTGGCCCGACCTCCGGACCACGACGATGACACCGCCGTTCTCCCAGAAGGAGTGGATCGCCTCCCACCCGATGTCCGCGAACGACGCCTCCAGGGAAGCGTCGTCATCGCGCCGGCGGACTTCCGTACGGCTCCACCGAGGAAGGCTTCTTGGGGGCCTCAGCGAGTTGCGTTCGATCTCTGCCAGTCTGCGATCGTGCTGCCGGGAGAGCAGAAGGACCTCCTCCAGCATCTCGGCTTCGGAACGCCCGGGAACCTTCGGCTGCCCCTGTCCCGGCCCTGGCGCACTCGCGCGAATTGCGCTCAGGATGTTCTCCAGGTCAGGCCAACTCCGGTGGAACAGGCGGTCCAACCGGTCCGGGGAGAGGGATCGGATGTTCGCGGTGTTGTTGATGTCGATGACGAGCTTCCGCACGTCGTCCGCGCTGTCTGCGGCGACCGCCTGGAACTGCTTCAGCGGCCCCGTGAGCTCGGCGACCTTGATGCCGATCAAGAAAGGGACGACACGCGCTTGGTCGATCTCTTTGGAGAGGGCTCCAGCCTCATATTGGATCCACTCCGAGGACCTGTTCTCCGGGGTGATGCAGACGATTCCGAAATTTGTCATAGAAAGGCTGTCGGCAATCTCACGCCCACCCCGCGCCCCGGCGGAAATATCCTTGCTGGAAATCCACGGGTCGATTTCCTGGATTATGTCCGGGAGCCATGACCTCAGGGCTTCTGCAGCCCTCCTGGAGCGTTCGCCGGACCAACTGATGAATACCTTCACCGTAACCGCCAGGGATTGTCTTGGGCCGACTAGTGTTCTTTTGGCGCGGCTGGTTCACACCCTTGTCCGGAGCAGCGAGGCCTGCTCCGCCTTGAGGCTTCCGTACGAATCGCGGATGTAGGACAGGAATGGTGCACCCGGATGGCGGATCAGGGTGGACCTGGCAGGTCCCGTGCTGTTCCATTCGGCGAGCAGGGCATCGTAGCTGGTTGCGTGGGCACAGAAATCCAGGACCACCTGTGGCATCTCGCCGCCGATGATCAAGTCTCCCCGTGCGGTTACGATCTCCTTCATCTTCTGGGCGATCGGAGCGAAGACCGTCGTCACCCATGTGTGCCAGAGGGCGGCCTCCGCTTCCGGCAGTTGACCTGCTGCCAGGTCCGCCCGTGCAGGCAAAATGAAGCGAACCCGGTACTCCGACCAGGCTTTCTCGTTGGTCTCGGCGAGGATGAGGAGTGGACCGTAGAGGTCTTTCAGTTGGCTGCCGACCCGGTCGATCTGTGTTTTCCGCAGCGATCTGCGAACTTCGCCTCGATGGTTCAGGAAGTAGGCCATGGTGGCGATCAGAAAACTGGCGAAGGCCGTGATGGTTGCTGCTGCGGTCATTTGGAAACTATAGCGCGACGCTTGGCATTCCATTCAAGCATGGCGAGCAGTCCTTGAGCCACCCTTTGACGAGAATTGCTGCACAAGAGTGAAGAGTGTTCGAATTGATCTCGATAATAATACTTCTATGATGTCGCGCGTTTATCATCGACCGCAGCAGTCACTCAAGGCGGGCCGGCCGGTCAGGCGGCGGGCTGCGGCGGGTGCCAGCCGTAGGTGGCGGCGGCCCGGCCGAGGAGGAAGCGGTCGGGGAGGAGGCCCGCGGCGGTGAGCGCGAGGTCGCGGGCGAGGACGGTCAGCGGTGAGCGGCGGGCGACCAGGGCGCCGACGGCGCGGGAGCCGTCGACGATCGCGGTGGCGCGCGGGAGGCGGGCGGCGGTGTAGGCGGGCAGGCCGGCGGCCGGGTCCCCGCCGGGGCGGACACCGGCGGCCAGCACGACCGCGTCCTCGATCGCCTGGCAGGCACCCTGGCCCTGGAAGGGGCACATGGCGTGGGCGGCGTCGCCGAGCAGGGCGACCCGGCCGCGGTGGTACGCGGGGAGCGGGTCGGCGAGCTCCCGGACGTCGTGGCGCAGCACCCCGGCCGGGTCGAGGGAGGCGAACAGTTCGGGGACGGGCGCGCACCAGTCGCCGTAGTGGCGCAGGAGTTCGGCGCGCTCGTCGCCGTCGGCGGCCCGGGAGCCCTCCGGGGCGAGGGCGGCGCCGTAGACGTACACCCGGCCGTCGGCGAGCGGGACGACCCCGGCGAGCCGGCCGCGGCCCCAGACCTCCCCGGCGGCGAACGGCGGGCGCGGCGGGCGGTCGATCACGGAGCGCCAGGTGGTGAAGCCGGAGTAGCGCGGGCCGGGGTGGCCGGGGAAGAGCAGGCCCCGGGTGGCGGAGCGGATGCCGTCGGCGCCGACGACCAGCGCGGCCCGCTGCTCGCCCTCGGCGGTGCGGACGACGGCGGGGGTGCGGGCGTCGCCGGGTTCGGCCAGTTCGGCCGGCGAGCCGGTGCGGACGGTGCCGGCGGGCAGCGCCTCGACCAGGGCGTCGACGACGGCGGCGCGGGCGACGGCGATCAGCTTCTCGCCGAAGAAGGCCTCGACGGCGTCGGTGCCGGTGCGGGCGAGCCAGCGGCCGGAGGGGTGGCGGACGCCGACGGCGGGGTGCGGGGCGGCGAGGGCGCGCAGGCGCTCGCCGACGCCGAGCAGGTCCAGGGCGCGCAGGGCGTTGGGGGCGAGGGCGAGTCCGGCGCCGACGGGTTCGAGCGAGGCGGCGCGTTCGTGGACGGTGACCGGGACGCCCCGGCGGTGGAGGGCGAGCGCGGCGGCGAGGCCGCCGATCCCGCCGCCGATGACGACGGCGCGCGGGGACGACGGCTCCGGCAGGTCGCGGTGGTCCATGGGGGCTCCTCTCGGACGCGAAACTACACCTGTAGTTCCGATCGCGGGTCCGACCGTACTACAGCTGTAGTGAGAATTGGGCGGCGGCCCCGGGGAGCGGCGATGATCGGACCCATGACCAGCAGCGCCGCGCCCGCCGGCCCCCAGCGCCAGACCCTGATCGCCGACACCGCCGTCGCGCTGATCGCCGAGCGCGGCCTGCGCGGGCTCACCCACCGCGCCGTCGACGAGGCGGCCGGCCTGCCGACCGGCTCCACCTCCAACCTGGCCCGCACCCGGGCGGCGCTGCTGGAGCTGGCGATCACCCGGATCGCGGAACTGGAGTCCCCGGGCTTCGCGGCGACGGTGCGCACGCCCACGACGGGCCACGCCCGCGAACTGCTCGCCCAGCTCGCCGCCGACGCCGTCCACCAGGCGCTCACCACCGGCCGCACGCTCACCGTGGCCCGCTTCGAGCTGGCCCTCGAAGCCACCCGGCGCCCCGAACTGCGCGCCGTCTACGACCGCCTGGGCGCGGGCTTCCTCGCCCTCGCGACCGCCCTGCTGGCCGAGTGCGGCTCGTACGCGCCCGAGGCGGACGCCCGCCGACTGGTCCGCTGGGCCGACGGCGTGCTCTTCAACGTCACCGCCGGCAGCGGCGCCGGCCGCGTCCCCGACCCGGCCGAACTCGGCGCCGAGGTCTCCTGCTACCTCGCCGCACTGCTCGACGGCTGAGGTTCCGGACCCGTCTTCCGGCCGGGGCGGCCGGGCGGCGTCCGGGTGCGTGCACCGCGCGGCGGAGGCGGGGGCGCCTCCCGGCCGCAGGGCGGGGGCGCGTCGCCCGGGGTCGGGGGGACTACGCGGGAGCGTCCAGGGCCGGGGCGAGGACGGCGAAGGCCTCGGCGGTGAGCGCGGCCGGGTCGGCGGCGCCGTCGCTGTCGCTCCACCGCTCCAGCACCGCCCCGAAGGCGGTGAGCGCCATCCCGGCGGCGAGCCGGGGGTAGAGGTCGACGGCCGGGTCGCGGTCCAGCCGGCGGGCCAGCTCGGCCGACAGCTCCGCGCGCCACTCGGCCTGCCGCTCCAGGAAGCGGGCGTGCAGCGCGGGGGTGTGCAGGATCAGCCGGACGGCGTGCAGCGCCCGGTCGCCGTGCTCGCCGCAGGCGGCCAGCGGCACCGAGACGGCGTGCCGCAGGGCGGCCGAGGGCGGCTCGGCGGCGGGGCGGGCGGCCAGTTCGGCGGCGATGCCGGTGCCGAGGTCCGCCAGGAACCGGACGATCACGTCCTCCTTGGACGCGAAGTAGCGGAAGAACGTCCGCTTGGACACCCCGGCGTCGGCCGCGATCTCGTCCACGGTGACGGCGTCGAACCCCTGGGCGGTGAGCAGCCGGAAGGCGGCCTCGGTCAGCTCGTCCACGACGAGTTGGCGCTTGCGCTGGGCCAGGCTGACGGCGGGTCGGGAGGTCACCCGACGATGGTAACGCCATGCCGGAGGTGACACCGAGGAGCGCCTTGACACCGAGTGACACGAGCGGCAGCATCTGCCACATGAAGCCTTCGGAGACAACAGGCGGCGGTGCGGGCTGGAACGCCGGGCGGATCCCGGACCAGCGGGGGCGGGTGTTCGTGGTCACCGGCGCGAACAGCGGGCTGGGCCTGGCCACCGCCCGGGCGCTGGCCGGACGCGGCGGCCGGGTGGTCCTGGCGGTCCGCGACGAGCGGCGGGGGCGCGAGGCCGCCGCCCGCATCGCCGCGGAGCTGGCGGACCCCGGTGCGCGCGAGCGCCTGGAGGTCCGCCGCCTCGACCTGGCCGACCTCGACGCCGTCCGGACCTTCGCCGGCCGGCTGCGCGCCGACCACCCCCGGCTGGACGTCCTGGTCAACAACGCGGGCGTGTTCGCCCCGCCCCGCACGCTCAGCCCGCAGGGCCACGAACTGCAGTTCGCCGTCAACCACCTCGGCCACTTCGCCCTCACCGGCCTGCTGCTCGACGCCCTCGCCGCCGGGCGCGACCCGCGCGTGGTGACCGTCAGCTCGCTCAACCACCGCAAGGGCCGGATCCGCTTCGACGACCTCGACGGCGCGCGCCGCTACGCGCCGATGGCCTTCTACGACCAGTCCAAGCTCGCCAACGCACTCTTCGGCCGGGAGCTGCACCGCCGGCTGGCGGCGGCCGCGAGCCCGGTGCGCAGTCTGCTCGCCCACCCCGGTTACACCGCCACCGCGCTGCAGACCAGCGGGCCGACCGGCCTCACCCGGCTGCTCTTCGGCCGGCTGCTCAGGCCGCTCGCCCAGCGCCCGGCGGACGGCGCCCTGCCGCAGCTCTACGCGGCGACCGAACCGGCCGCGCGCGGAGGGGAGTTCATCGGCCCGGACGGCCGCGGCGAACTGCGCGGCGCGCCGACCCCGGTCCGGCTCGCGCCGACGGCGCAGGACGCGGCGGCGGGCCGCCGGCTCTGGGCGCTCTCGGAGGAGCTGACCGGCGTGCGGTTCGGCCTCGCCGAGGCCCCCGACGCGGCCTGACGGTCCGTCGGGGGCCGGGGCGCGGTGGCGGCCGCCCGTGTCCGGACGTGCCGGAACGCCGCCGCTGCCCGGTCCGGCCTCACCGACCCGCGCCGGGCACGGGCTCCACCGGAGCCACCGCTGGAGCCGTGCGGCGTGGCGGGCAGGGCGACGATCGGCGTGTCCGTCCGGGGGATCCCGACGGCCCGTCAGTGCGGGCGCTCCCCGGGGCGGGACACCTCACTCGATGGTCACGCTCACCTCCATCTGGCTCGCCCCGGGCGTGCCGGCGACGTCGAGGGTGACCCCGCTCCAGGTGCCGGTGGGCTCGTTCAGCGCCGGGTGGGTGTGCTCACCGATGCTGGTGTTGCCGAGCGACGGGTAGAGGTCGGTGTCGTCACCGCGGTTGCCCTGGCCGAAGATCTTCGCCAGGTCGCGCCGGCCGTCGGCCTGCATCAGCTCGATGGCGAGGTGTTTCTCGTCGTTGACGTTGTCGATGCTCTCGTCCACCACGTAGGCGGCTATGCCCTGGTCCGGCAGGAACTTGTCCTGGCCGCTCTGGCGCCGGTACTCGACGATGATGTACTGGGTCGGGGTCATCCGCGGGCTGCGGACGAAGAGGATCTCGCCGCCCTCGGCGACCGGGCGCAGGGTGATGTCCTTGGTGGTGGTCTCGATGCTCTGCGGCGTGGTCCAGCCCTGGAACATCCGCAGCATGCCGTTCGGGAAGACCGGGGTGTCGCCCCCGTTGCCCCAGGAACCGGCCGCCATCAGGCAGTAGTTGCCGAGTCCGTTGGACTTGCTGAACTCGATGTCGCCGGTGTCGTAGTAGTCGGCGTAGCCGCAGGCCAGGTGGCCCCACTCGTGGCAGCAGACGCCGACCTTGCAGTCCTCGGGGACGGTCAGGAAGGTCTGCACGGCCAGTCCGGGCGCGACCGTGGTGGGCTTCTCGTTGACCCACTTGGCGCTCCACAGGGCGTCCTTGACCTTGGCCGGGTCCTCGACGGCCTCGGCGCCGGTGCCCGCGTGGACGATGAACAGGGCCGTGACGTCGCCCGTGCCGAGGGCGTCGAGGTCCTTGGTGAACTTGACGCCCTGCTGGGTCGCGAGGGCGAGGGCGTCGGCGGCCATGCCCTGTTCGTTCCTCGGGGCCGTGCCCTGGCCGGACTGGTTGTCGGCGTAGAAGGAGATCGGGTGCGGCAGCCGGTACCAGCCGTGCACCTCGCCCTGGACGTCGATGCCGCCGGCGGTCGCGTCGTTCGGATCGAAGCCGCTGACCAGCTGGTAGAAGTCGTGCATCGAGCCGGTGGCGAAGGTGCCGGAGCTGAAGAGCAGCTCCTCGAAGTGCGCGGGGGTGTTGGCGGGGTCGTGCGGCTGGTCGGGGAAGTCCACCAGCAGCACCATGGTGCGGACCACGCCCTTGAGCTTCTTGCTCGGACGGGTGATCAGCTGGGCGTCGGTGCTGGGACCGGGGCGGGTGGCGCCGTCGTCGAGACCGATGACGTTCTCGCCGCGCACCCGGGAGCGCCAGACGTAGTAGTACTGGCCGAAGGTGATGAACTTCGGCAGCCGGCGGGTCTCGATCAGGTTCAGGTACTCGTCGTGGAGGGCCTGGAGCGCGTCCGGCGACAGCGGCACCGGGCAGGCGCGGGGGTGGTGGGCGGTGGGGAGGTCGGTGGAGGGGCTGGGACGCAGCGGGGTTAATGTGTAACGCATCGTGACGGCTCCTTCGAGCCTGTCCGCCCCGCCGGGGCGTGTACGGCGCCACTGGGGCGCGTGCGGCGCCCCGCCGAGTGGGCGGTCGCCGGCAATCGGTCGGCTCGCCGAAGGGTGGTCGGGTCTGGCCGGTTCCGGTTGCGAATGGGGCGATATGCGGTTGTCTGTCCTTATTTTGACGCTCCGCACAGCCGCCTGACCAGACCCGAGGGCCTGTCGGTTTTCGCCGGGTGCGGCTCAGCCGGCCCGGAACGCCGCGGCGGCCGCCGTGAAGGACGCGGCGAGCTGCGGGTATCCCGCCCAGTGCAGGTGCAGATACGAAGCGTGAACATTCTCGGCGCCCGCCGCGCCCGCGAATCCCTCGGTGTGCGGACCGGTCGGCAACCGCCAGCCCCAGGCGGGCCGTTCGCCGGCGCCCGGCTCGCAGACCGTCCGGTGGAACTCGTGCCCGCGCAGCCGGGCCCCGGCCGGGGCCAGCGGCGAGTCGTGCAGCGCCACCGCCTCGCGATACCCGAGGGTCAGCCGCTCGGTCATCCGGGCCGAGGTGTCCAGCACCCCGCACATCGGCAGGCCGTCCAACTCGCGCCCGAGGTAGAGCAGTCCGGCGCACTCGGCCGAGACCGGCCCGCCCGCGGCCGCGAACGCGGCGATCGCGGACCGCAGTTGATCGTTCGCGCTGAGTTCCCGGACGTACAGCTCGGGGAACCCGCCGCCGATCACCAGGCCCGCCGTGCCCTCCGGCAGGCCGTCGGCGTGCAGCGGGTCGAAGGGCACCACCTCGGCGCCGGCGGCGGCCAGCAGCTCGGCGTTCTCGGCGTACGAGAAGGAGAACGCCGCGCCCCCGGCCACCGCGATCCGCGGCGCGCCGGGCCCGGGAAGCCGCCCGCCCACCTCGGCCGCCGGGTCCCACGGCCCGGCGCCGGTCAGCGGCGGCGCCGTGCGGGCCAGCGCCAGCACCGCGTCGAGGTCCACCGAGCCGGCGACCAGCGCGCCCATGTCCGCCACCGCCCGCAGCGCCTCCGCCGAACGCTCCACGGCCGGGACCAGCCCCAGGTGCCGGGACGGCGTGGCGACCGCCGCCGAGCGCCGGACCGCGCCCAGCACCGGCACGCCCGAGCCCTCCTCCAGCGCCTCCCGCAGCAGCTGCTCGTGCCGGTCCGAGGCGACCCGGTTGAGGATCACCCCGGCCAGCCGCACCTGCGGGTCCCAGGAGGCGAAGCCGTGCACCAGCGCGGCCACCGACCGGGACTGCGAGGAGGCGTCCACGACCAGCACCACCGGCGCCCGCAGCAGCTTCGCCACGTGCGCGGTGGACGCCAGCTCGCCGCGCCCGGAGGCGCCGTCGAACAGCCCCATCACGCCCTCGACCACCGCGACGTCCGCCCCGGCGGCGCCGTGCAGCAGCAGCGGGGCGATCCGCTCCGGCCCGCACATGAACGCGTCCAGGTTGCGGCCCGGGCGCCCGGCGGCCAGCCCGTGGTAGCCCGGGTCGATGTAGTCCGGGCCGACCTTGTGCGGCGAGACGGCCAGCCCGCGCGCGGTCAGCGCGGCGATCAGACCGGTGGCGATGGTGGTCTTCCCGGCGCCCGAGGAGGGCGCCGCGACGACGAGACGGGGGATGTCCATGCGGTTCTCAGTGCTCTCCGGCTACCACTCGATGCCGCGCTGGCCCTTGCGGCCGGCGTCCATCGGGTGCTTGACCTTGGTCATCTCGGTCACCAGGTCGGCGAACCCGGTCAGCGCCTCCGGTGCGTACCGGCCGGTGATGACGACATGCTGGCTGCCCGGGCGGTCCTTCAGCACGGCCACCACCTCCTCCGGGTCGACCCAGCCCCAGTGCATCGGGTAGGTGAACTCGTCCAGCACGTAGAAGCGGTAGGTCTCGGCGGCGAGGTCGCGCTTGACCTGCTCCCAGCCCTCCTTGGCCGCCGCCTCGCTGTCCATCTCCATCGCGCCGGTGCGCTGGATCCAGGACCAGCCGGACCCCATCTTGTGCCAGGCGACGGTGCCGCCCTCGCCGGAGGCGCCGAGCACCCGCAGCGCGTTCTCCTCGCCCACCTTCCACTTGGCGGACTTCACGAACTGGAACACCCCGACCGGCCAGCCCTGGTTCCAGGCGCGCAGCGCCATGCCGAAGGCGGCGGTGGACTTGCCCTTCCCGGGGCCGGTGTGCACGGCGGTGATCGGCAGGGTACGGCGCTGACGGGTCGTCAGACCGTCGTCGGGGACGCTCTCGGGGACACCCTTGGGCATGTCGGCTCAGGCCGCCTTTCGCGCTGCGTTGGTGGTCGGACGGTTCTCGCGGACGAGCGAGGCGACGCCGTCGGCGCGCAGCTCGTCCAGGGTCACGGCGGTGGCCCGCAGCCGGGTGGCCAGGGTGCGCGCCAGGCCGAGCCGGACCGGGCCGGACTCGCAGTCCAGCACCACGCTCGCCACGCCCTGCGCGGCCAGCAGCCCGGCCGCCCGGTGCGCCTGCGCGACGGCGTCCCGGCCGCCGCCGGTGGCCCGGCCGTCGGTCACCACGACCAGCAGCGGGCGGCGGTCCGGGTCGCGCAGCCGCTCGACCCGCAGCACCTCGTGGGCCCGCAGCAGGCCGGCCGCCAGCGGGGTGCGCCCGCCGGTGGGCAGCGACTCCAGCCGGGCCGCGCCGACCTCCACCGAGGAGGTGGGCGGCAGCGCCAGCTCGGCCGAGGCGCCCCGGAAGGTGATCATGCCGATCTTGTCGCGGCGCTGGTAGGCGTCCATCAGCAGCGACAGCACCGCGCCCTTGACGGCGGTCATCCGCTGCCGGGCCGCCATCGAACCGGAGGCGTCCACCACGAACAGCACCAGGTTGGACTCCCGGCCCTGGCGCACCTGCTCGCGGAAGTCGTCCTTGTGCAGCACCAGCGCGCGCGAGGACCGCCCGCGAGCCACCTGGTGCGGGGCGGCGGCACGCAGCGTGGCGCTCAGGTGCAGCCGGGCGAGCCGGCCGCGCGGGCGGCGGGCCCGGACGGTGTGGCCGCCGTCGGTCTCGGCGGGGGAGCGGCGGCCCTCGGCGCCGCGCCCGGTGCCGTCCACCGCGAACAGCCGGGTGCGGTACGGGTCGCCGGCCGCGACCGGCGCCGACTCCCGGGCGGGGGAGGGGTGCTGCGCCGGGACGGGCTGCGGGGCGGCGCCGTCCTGCCCGTCGGCCGGGCCGGCCGACTCCAGCGGCGGGCCGTCGGGGCCGGAGGGCTCCGGCGCGCCGCCGCCCCCGCCGCCGTCGGGGCCGCCGTCCTGCGGGCCGTCGCCGTCCGGACCGCCCTCCGGGCCCGGGTCGTCCCCGGGGCCCTCGGCGTCCTCCGGCGCGGGTCGGGGCTCCGGCTCCTGTTCCTGCTCGGCCTGCTCCTCCAGCACCCGGTCGAGCTGCTCCTCGTCCAGCCCGGGCGCGTCGAACGGGTTGCGCCGCCGGCGGTGCGGCAGCGCCAGCCGGGCGGCCGTGCGGACGTCCTCCGTCAGGACCTCGGTGCGCCCCGCCCAGGCGGCCAGCGCGACGGCGGTGCGCGCCATCACGATGTCCGCGCGCAGCCCGTCCACCTCGAACGCCGCGCAGACGGCGGTGATCCGGCGCAGCGCCGCGTCGGTCAGCTCCACCTCGGGCAGCAGCTCGCGCGCGGCGGTGATCCGGTCCGCCAGCGCGCGCTCGTCCTCGGTGAAGCGGGCGGCGAACGCGGCCGGGTCGGCGTCGTGGGCCAGCCGGCGGCGCACCACCTCGGCGCGCTCGGCCGGCTCCCGGGTCGCGGCGATCTCCACCGTCAGGCCGAACCGGTCGAGCAGCTGCGGCCGCAGCTCGCCCTCCTCCGGGTTCATCGTGCCGACCAGCAGGAAGCGCGCCGCGTGCCGCACCGAGACGCCCTCGCGCTCCACGTAGGAGCGGCCCATCGCGGCGGCGTCCAGCAGCAGGTCCACCACGTGGTCCTGGAGCAGGTTCACCTCGTCGATGTAGAGCACGCCGCGGTGCGCCCGGGCGAGCAGGCCCGGCTCGTAGGCCTTGACGCCCTCGGCGAGCGCCCGCTCCAGGTCCAGCGAGCCGACGATGCGGTCCTCGGAGACGCCGACCGGCAGCTCGACCAGCCGGGCCGGGCGCTCGGAGGAGGCCGGCGTGCCGGTGTGCGCGCCGTCCGGGCACTGCGGGTCCGGCGCCGCCGGGTCGCAGGCGAAGCGGCAGTCGTCGACGGTCGTGATGGACGGCAGCAGCCCGGCCAGCGCGCGCACCATGGTCGACTTGGCGGTGCCCTTCTCGCCGCGCACCAGCACCCCGCCGACGGCGGGGGAGACGGCGTTCAGCAGCAGGCCGAGCCGCAGGTCGGCCATGCCGACGATCGCGGTGAACGGGTATCGGACGTCACTCATGCATGCTCCCAGGGGCCCCGGGCGCAAGGAACGGCAGCGATCCGGCCGCCGGCACCCCGCCCTCGATCAGCTTCCACAACGCGTCGGTGTCCGCGTGCTCCTCGATCAGCTCGCCCAGCCGGTCCAGCCGGGCCTCCCGCGCGGCCGCGAAGGAGGTGTCCGGCGCGGGCACGAACGCCCGGCCGGCGGCCGCCGCGACCTCGCGCAGCAGCGCGCGGCGGAAGCCGTCGTTCTCCAGCGCCCCGTGCCAGGTGGTTCCCCACACCTGGCCCGCCCGGCACCCGTCGAGGAAGGGCTCGCCGCCCTCGACGGTGACGATGCCGTGGTGGATCTCGTAGCCCTCGACCCGCTCCCCGTACGCCTCGCCGACCGGCCGGGCGAGCACCTTCTCCGCGCCGAACCGCACCCGGGTCGGCAGCAGCCCGAGGCCGTCCACCGCGCCCGCCCCCGACTCGACCTCGTCCACGATCGAGTGCGCCAGCATCTGGTAGCCGCCGCAGACGCCGAGCAGCGGCTGCCCGGCCGCCGCCCGGGCCCTCAGCACCGGCTCCAGGCCGCGTTCGCGCAGCCAGGCGAGGTCCGCGACGGTGGCCCGGGTACCGGGCAGCACGACGAGGTCGGCGTCGGCCAGTTCCTCCGGGCGGGTGGCCCAGCGGACCAGCACGCCGGGCTCCTGGGCGAGCGCGTCCAGGTCGGTGAAGTTGGACAGCCGGGGGAAGCGCAGCACGGCCACCCGCAGCACGTCCGCGCCGAGCGGGCCGCGCGCGGCCGTCCGGTCGACGACGGTGGACAGGTCGAGCGAGTCCTCGGCGTCCAGCCACAGGTCCGCCAGCATCGGCAGGGTGCCGAGCACCGGACGGCCGGTCAGCTCGCGCAGCATCTCCAGGCCCGGCGCGAGCAGCCGCGCGTCGCCGCGGAACTTGTTGACGAACCAGCCCGCCACATGCCGCTGGTCCTCGGCCGACAACAGCGCCAGCGTCCCGTACATCGCCGCGAACACCCCGCCGCGGTCGATGTCGCCGACCACCACGACCGGCAGGCCGGCGGCGGTGGCCAGGCCCATGTTGGCGATGTCGCGGTCGCGCAGGTTGATCTCGGCGGGCGATCCCGCGCCCTCGCAGACCACCACGTCGAAGCGCCGGCGCAGGTCCGCCAGGCACTCCAGGGCGCGTTCCAGCAGCACCGGCTTGCGCTCGCGGTAGTCCATCGCGCCGACCTCGGCGACCGGCCGGCCCAGCAGCACCACCTGGCTGCGGCCGTCGGCCCCGGGCTTGAGCAGCACCGGGTTCATCGCCGCCTCCGGCTCCACCCGGGCCGCCTGCGCCTGCATCGCCTGCGCGCGGCCGATCTCGGCGCCGTCGGCGGTGACGAAGGAGTTCAGCGACATGTTCTGCGCCTTGAACGGCGCGACCGCGACACCCTGCCGGGCCAGCCAGCGGCAGATGCCCGCGGTGACCACGCTCTTGCCGGCGTCCGAGGTCGTCCCGGCGACCAGCAGCGCCTTGCTCATGCCCCACTCCTCCGCATCCCGCCCAGGGCCGCCCGGAGCAGCAGGTGCCCGGCGACCGTCGTACCCAGGGCCAGCGCGCTCACCCGCCGGGAGAGCACACAGGCCCGTTCGATGTCGTCCACCCCGACCGGCCGCAGCTCCCCGCCCAGCACGGGGCGGTGCTCCACCCGCTCGCCGTAGTGCAGCGTCCCGCCGAGGCGCACGCCCACCGCGCCGGCGAACGCCGACTCGGCCTGACCGGCGTTCGGGCTGGGGTGCGCCGAGCCGTCGCGCCGCCAGACCCGCCAGGCGGTGCGCGGTTCGGGGGCGGCGGCCACCGTCAGCAGCGCGGTCAGCCGCGCGCCGGGCCAGCCCGCCACGTCGTCCAGCCGCGCCGAGGCCCAGCCGAACCGGGCGTAGCGGGGCGAGCGGTGACCGACCATCGCGTCCAGGGTGTTCACCGCGCGGAACGCCAGCAGGCCCGGGGTGCCCGCGAGGCCGCCCCAGACCAGGGCGTTGACCACGGCGTCGGCGGTGTTCTCGGCCACCGACTCGACGACCGCGCGGGCCAGCTGCTGCTCGTCCAGCGCGCTCGGGTCGCGTCCGCACAGGTGCGGCAGCCGCTCCCGGGCCGCCGTCAGGTCGCCGGCCGCCAGCGAACGGCCGATGGTGCGGGCCTCCCGGGTCAGCGAGGTGCCGCCGAGCACCGTCCAGGTCGCGGCGGCGGCGAGGGCGGCCCGGGCGGGCGGGCGGCGGGCCAGCAGCCGGTCGGCGGCGAGGGCACCGGCCGCGACGGTGCCCACGGCCAGGGCGGTGAAGGCGGTGCCGACGGCGCGGTGGTCGCGCCAGAGCAGGCGTTCCAGCCGGGCGGCGGCGGTGCCGAAGCCGGCCACCGGGTGGCCGCGGCGCGGGTCGGCGAACCGGGCGTCGGCCAGGTACCCGGCCACCGCGCCGGCGCCGAAGGCGGCGGCCCGGGTCAACGGGCGCACGGCAGGGCGCAGCATCGCGTGCGTGTCCTCACTCAGGGTCCGCGCCCTGGATCGACGAACCGGGGGCGAGAGTCTCCTGGCTTCCGGGTCGAACGCACCTCCCGGGCCTTCCAGCGGCTTCTGACGGCCCGCCGTGGCGTGTTCCGGTCGTGCTCCCCGGTGACAGTGGCGGGACCGCGCCGGACTCGCACCGGCTTCCTCTGCATGCCTCCGTATTGGCTGAAGGATCCCATCATGGGCCCGAACCGGGAGTCAACCGAGGTCGTCGGGGGTGTTGGTCACACGCCGGGCCGCCCCGCCGCAGCCATGTGATTTTCCTCCCGGAACTACCCGTACGGCCGTGTCCTGCTGGCCTCCCCCCGCCCGCGCGAGTGGACTGAGGGTGGGTCGGGACAGCGAGACCGGAGACCGAGCCAGACACCGAGCACCGGGGAGCGAGTATGCGTTGGGGAATCGCGGCCACCGTGGCGGCCGCCGCCGTCGGCACCGGGGCCGCCGTCCTGGTGATCGGCCGCCGGGCGTCCGAGCGGATGGTCCGCCCGGCCGGGGCCGCCCGCGTCCGGACCGGCCCGGTGCTCGTCCAGGCCCTCGGCGCGGGGCGGGTCACCTTCACCCGCACGCCGGTGAGCGAGCGCCCCGGCCGCTGGGCCGTCGAGTGGGGCGAGGACGGCCACGCGGTCGTCGAGGAGGTCCTGCACAGTGACGAGAAGGGGGTCACCCGCCGGCTGGTGCGCGCGGACCGGGGCACCCTCGCTCCCGGCACCGAGGTCCGCTTCACCCCCCGGGTCCACCTCGGCGACCCGGGCCGGGCGCTCGGGCTGCCGTTCGCCGAGACCGCCGTCGAGGGCGAACTCGGCGCGATGCCCGCGTGGCGGCTGGACGGCAAGCGCGGCACCTGGGTGGTCCTGGTGCACGGCCCGGACGCCGACCGCACCCAGGCCCTGCCCGTCCTCCCCGAGCTGCAGCGCCTCGGCCTGCCCGCCCTGGTCGTCACCTACCGCGGCGACGCCGGGGCCCCGGCCTCCCCGGACGGCCTCGGCCACTTCGGCGAGACCGAGTGGCGGGACGTCGAGGCGGCGGTGCGCACCGCCCTGGACGCCGGCGCGGGCCGGGTGGTGCTCCACGGCTGGTCGCTCGGCGCCACGATGGCCCTGCAGACCGCCGCCCGCTCGGACCTCGCCCCCTCGATCAGCAGCCTGGTCCTGGACTCGCCGGTGCTGGACTGGCCGGCCACCGCCCGCCGGGACGCCGCCCGCTCCGGCTTCCGGGGGGCGGCCGCCGAACTGGGCGCGCTCGCGGCGCAGGGCCGCACCGGCGTGGATCTGGCCGACTTCGCCCGCATCGCCGAGGGGACCGACCTGCGGGTGCCGACCCTGGTGCTGCACGGCCCGGACGACCCGGTGGCCCCGTTCGCGGCGGCCGAGCGCCTCGCCCGCCGCCGACCGGACGTGGTCAACCTCCAGGCCTTTCCCGGGGGTGATCACGCCGCGCTCTGGAACACCGCCCCCGACCGCTACGCCGAGACCCTGCGCCGCTGGCTCACTCCGTTCTGCTGAGCCGTTCCGATCCCCCCCTCGCGCGGAATTCCGCGGCGCACCCGTTCTTCGTGGCATGGACCCGCCACAAAGATCAGGCCAGTCGGTTTGGCCTCTGTTGCCCGATCTTGTCGAGCCCCCGCGCCCCCCGCCCGCCCCGCGCGGACAACCGGATGTGACAGATGGCCGGTACAAGGGGAAGACTGCTCGACGTGACGTCTCGGAATCCGCGCGACCGTGATGCCCCGCTCCCGCCGACGATCGGTACCGGTGCGACGGTGACCCGTCTCCCCGGAACGGCCCACCGCCCCGCCGGCGCCAGGCCGGGGGCCCCGGGCGTACCCCGCCGACGAGGCCCCGCCCCCGCACCCGGCCGTGGCCGGGTCCCCGTGCCGGAGGGCTTCCCCGCCCCCGCCGAACTCGCCCCGCTGGCCCGCCGCATGCTGGTCGACGCCGTCCGGATCGCCCGCTGGGCCGGCGAACTCGACGAGGTCGACAAGCGCGGCGAGCTGCTCCCCGACGACGCCCGCGCCGCCGGCCGCGCCCTCGCCATGACGGTGGGCGCCGCCGCCAAGGCGTGGGGCCAGGCCCTGCTGGTCGGCCTGGTCGAGGCCCGGGACGGCGGTGCCGGCCCCGGCTGGCGCCTGCACGCCTGGGAACACGACGACGAGGCGGTGGTCCGCGGCTGGTCGGCCCTGTTCGACGCCTGGACGCTGCTCGCTCCGGTGCCGCCCGCCGCCCTGCGCGGCGTCTTCGCGGTGCTCGCCGGGCAGGCCGTCGACCAGGCCCCGCAGCTGCTCTCCTTCCTCCACCTGGTGGACGGCCCGGTGGCCGACATCGAGCTGCTGGAGCTGCTCCGGCGCGGCCTGGACGAGCGCCGGGTCGGCGGCGGCGAGGGTGCCTTCGGCCTCTCGCCGGTCCCGCACGCGGCCTCTGCCGTCTCCGCCGTCCGCGGCACCTGCCGCGAGCCGCAGATCGACACCCCGGCCTCGCCCGCCGACGTCGCCGCCGTCCTGGACTGGATGCTGGACGGCCTGGCCGCCGTCGGCGCGCTGACCCGCCGGGACAACGCGGCCGAGCTCTCCCCGCTCGGGAACTGGGCGGTGCGGGCCAAGCTGGAGGAGATCTGCACCGTCGCGCAGACCGCCGCCGGCCACATCGAGCAGAGCGCGCTGGAGCTGCTGAGCGCCTGCGCCGACTACTCGCCCGGCCCGGCCCGCGCCGAGTACCGGGCCTGGCTGGCCGCCCGCCCGGCCGACCGGGCGGTGGCCGAGCTGCTGGAGACCGCGCAGGGCGAGGACGCACTGGTGCGCGGCCTGGCCTTCGAGGCGCTGCGGGTGGCCGGCGTGACCGCCGAGCAGGCCGTCCGGGCCGCCGTCGACGAGCCGGTGCTGCGCCCCTACGCGCTGCTCTGGCTGGCCGAGCGCTCGGACGAGGGAGTCTCCCCGGCCGACGTGCTGGGCGCGGAGGACGCCGCCTGGCTCTGGGTGGACACCGCCGCGGCGGTGCTCGACCACGGTGAGACGGAACTGCTCGTCGGCCACGTCGAGGGCGCCTCGGCCGGCGACCCGGTGCGGCTGTTCGCGCGGGCCCGGCAGTCCGGGCACCCGCGGGCGGCCTCGGTGCTGACCGCCGTCTCCGGCGTCCACCCCGACCCGGGCGTGGCCCGGGCGGCCCGCCGCTCGGCCTTCAGCGTCCACCGCGGCGGCGCGTAGCTGCGCGGCGCACCCGGTACGCGGCGCACCCGACACGCGGAAGGGCCCGGCTCCCCGAGGGGAGCCGGGCCCTTCCACCGTGTCCTGCGGCCGTCAGCCGATCCGCGACTCCGCGCGGCGCGCCCGGACGTCGCCGACCTTCTGCCCCACCTTGCGGCGGATGACCAGCAGCGGCGCCATCGCGGCGAGCGCGATCTGCGCGAACGCGCCGATGTGCAGCAGGTTGTCGCCGCCCGGCAGGCCGGTCGCCCAGGCCGCCAGGCAGCCGATCGAGACGACGATCCAGCAGAGCGTCGCGGTGGCCAGCAGCCCCTGCGGCTTCGGGTACTCGATCCGGCTGACCATCAGGTACGCCGCGCCGAAGATGGCGACCAGGCCGGGCAGGAACGGCGGGTCGAGCAGCACGATGGCGATCACCGTCATCGCGCCCATCGGGCAGGGCATGCCCTGGAACACCCCGGGCCGCATCTTCACGGCGGAGAAGCGGGCGAGCCGCAGCACCACCGCCAGCAGCACGGTCAGCGCGATCAGCGCGGAGAGCCGGCTGTTGGAGCCCGGCGAGACCATGCCCCAGACCGCCACGAAGTAGGCCGGGGCGATGCCGAAGCTGATCAGGTCGGCGAGGTTGTCGAGCTCGGCGCCGAGCGCGGAGGAGCGCAGCTTGCGCGCCACCAGCCCGTCGAACAGGTCGCACATCGAGCCGATCAGCAGCAGCGTGACCGCGGTGGCGGCGCTGTGCTTGTCCGGCGCGGCGTCCGGGTTGGTGATGTGCGGGACGAGCACCCCGGTGGTGATCGAGTAGATCGCCAGGAAGCCGCAGACGGCGTTCCCGAGGGTGAGGAAGTCCGCGGTGGACAGGTGCTGCGGCGAGCGCGGCGCGCGCAGCTCGCGGTCGCGGGCCCAGCGGCGGCGGCGCAGGGCCGTCTCCTCGTCGTCCAGGCCGACGATCGTCTCAGGATCAGTCACGGTCAAGGCGTGTCACCCCGGCGGTGGTCTTCTGGCCGACCTCGACGCCGACCTCGACGCCGGCCGGCAGGTAGGTGTCGACCCGGGACCCGAACCGGATCAGACCGATCCGCTCGCCCTGTTCGACCTTGGTACCGGCGTCCACGTACGGCACGATGCGGCGCGCCACGGCACCCGCGATCTGCACCATCTCGATGTCGCCGAGCTCGGTGTCGAAGTGCCAGACGACCCGCTCGTTCTGGTCGCTGTCCTTGTTGAACGCGGGCACGAAGCCACCGGGCACGTGCTCGACGGAGGTCACCGTGCCGGGCAGCGGGGCCCGGTTCACGTGGACGTTGAGCGGGCTCATGAAGATCGCCACGCGGGTCCGGCCGTCCGGCCACGCGTCGATGCTCTGGACCACGCCGTCGGCGGGGGAGATCACTCTGCCCGTGCCGATCTCACGCTCGGGGTCGCGGAAGAACCACAGCATGCCGGCGCCGAGCGCACAGGCGGGTACCGCCGCCAGGGCCCACGTGCCGCTGCGCCGGGTGAGGGCGGTGGTCACGGCGGCCGTGGCGAGGGTGGGGACGAACCAGGGGGTGGCTCCGCGCGCGATGGTCACGCGGGGCCGACGACCGGCCGTCGTGGCTGCGAGGGCATCGCGGTCCGTGACGGAGGTGTGAGGGGACGGGCTGATGGGCATCGAAGACCTTTGTCGCGGGGGATCATGGCCGCTGGACGGGGGCCACCGCGGGATCGGGTAAGAGAGGGACGTCTGCTGTCCCGGTGGATGCTATCGGGACCAGCCGGTGGGTGGGCAACCCGCCTGCTCGTCATGTGACCTGGCGGAGGCGCAGCAGCGCCCCTTCCCTACGACCGTAGCTGGCCCCGCTCCGGTTCCCAAGGGACCGGGCGAAGCTGGTGACTCATGTCTCAACCGTGCCCGGCGGGCCGGTGCGGGGCTGCCCGGGGGGCACGTGCGGGGGACGCGGCGAGGGCATGCCGAAGCGGCCACAGGGCGTGTGACAGCAGCTGTACGCCCTGTGGCCGCTCCGGTGGGCCGTGCCGGACCCGGGGCGGACCAGGCCGACCGGGCGGGGGCACGGCGGGTGCCGGGACGGGCCCGCACGCCCGTCGTCCGGCGGCTCTCCGGGCCCGCGGATCACTCCGCGATGCGGTACTCCTCCAGCAGCCGGCGCCCGACGATCATCTTCTGGATCTCCGCAGTACCTTCACCGATCAGCAGCATCGGGGCCTCCCGGTAGAGCCGCTCGATCTCGTACTCCTTGGAGAAGCCGTAGCCGCCGTGGATGCGGAAGGCGTCCTCGACGACCTCCTTGCAGTACTCGGAGGCCAGGTACTTGGCCATGCCCGCCTCCAGGTCGTTGCGCTCGCCGCCGTCCTTCTTGCGGGCGGCCATGACCATCATCTGGTGGGCGGCCTCGACCTTGGTGGCCATCTCGGCCAGCTTGAACTGGATCGCCTGGTGTTCGGCGATCCTCTTGCCGAAGGTGGTGCGCTGCTGGGCGTAGGCGATGCCCAGCTCGAAGGCCCGGCGGGCGACGCCGCAGCCGCGCGCGGCCACGTTGACCCGGCCGACCTCGACGCCGTCCATCATCTGGTAGAAGCCGCGGCCGGGGACCCCGCCGAGGATCCGGTCGGCCGGGACGCGCACGTCCTGGAGGACCAGCTCGGTGGTGTCGACGCCCTTGTAGCCCATCTTCTCGATCTTGCCGGGCACGGTGAGGCCGGGGACGGCCGGGTTCGGCCCGAAGCCCGGCGTCTTCTCGATCAGGAAGGTGGTCATGTTCTTGTAGGGGGTGGAGCCGCCCTCGTCGGTCTTGCACAGCACCGCGACCAGGGTGGAGGTGCCGCCGTTGGTCAGCCACATCTTCTGGCCGTTGAGGACGTAGAACTCCCCGTCCTCGCCGTCCCGGACGCCCTTGGTGGTGATCGCGGCGACGTCGGAGCCGAGGCCGGGCTCGGACATCGAGAAGGCGCCGCGGATCTCGCCGGCTGCCATCCTCGGGAGGAAGTACTCCTTCTGCTCCGGGGTGCCGTGGGCGTTGATCATGTGCGCCACGATGAAGTGGGTGTTGACGATGCCGGAGACGGACATCCAGCCGCGGGCGATCTCCTCCACCACCAGGGCGTAGGTGAGCAGCGACTCGCCGAGGCCGCCGTACTCCTCGGGGATGGTCAGGCCGAAGAGGCCGAGCTGCTTCATGCCCTCGACGATCGCGGCCGGGTACTCGTCCTTGTGCTCCAGCTCGGTCGCGACCGGGATGATCTCCTTGTCGACGAACTCGCGCACGGTGGCGAGGATGTCCCGCTGGATCTCGGTGAGGCCGTCGGTCTGTGCGAGGCGTCCCATCGTGCGGCTCCTGTCATGCCTGAGGGAAAAGAGGAGTGTGGGGGGGTGGGGAGTGGACGGGGGCTCCGCGGGCGTGGCTTCCGCGGAGCCCCCGTGAACCGGGTGGGGGCGCGGCCGATGACGGCGGCCGGCCCGTCCGGGGCTCGGGGGGGGATCCGGGCTCAGCCGAGGGGGGTGGGACGGCCGGGCTGCTCGCCGCCGCGCGCCTCGGTGTACGTCGCGGTCGGCACCATCACCTTGCGGCGGAAGAGGCAGACGACCGTGCCGTCCTGCTTGTAGCCCTTGGTCTCGACGTACACGATGCCGCGGTCGTCCTTGGACCTGGACGGCCACTTGTCGAGCACGGTGGTCTCGCCGTAGATCGTGTCGCCGTGGAAGGTCGGCGCGACGTGCCGCAGCGACTCGATCTCCAGGTTGGCGATCGCCTTGCCGGAGACGTCCGGGACGGACATGCCGAGCAGCAGCGAGTAGACGTAGTTGCCCACCACCACGTTGCGGCCGAAGTCGGTGGTCCGCTCCGCGTAGTTGCTGTCCAGGTGGAGCGGGTGGTGGTTCATGGTGAGGAGGCAGAAGAGGTGGTCGTCGTACTCGGTGACCGTCTTGCCGGGCCAGTGCTTGTACACCGCGCCGACCTCGAACTCCTCGTAGGTGCGTCCGAACTGCATGGGTCAGTGCTCCTTGGGGTCGGCGTTCTCAGGCCTGCGGGGGCTCGAACGCGGAGGTGCGCCGCAGGCCCGCGGCGCGGCCCTTGCCGGAGATGACCAGCGCCATCTTGCGGCTGGCCTCGTCGATCATCTCGTCGCCGAGCATCGCCGAGCCCTTGAAACCGCCGGCCTCGGAGGTGCACCAGTCGTAGGCGTCGAGGATCAGCTCGGCGTGGTCGTAGTCCTCCTGGGAGGGCGAGAAGATCTCGTTGGCGGCGGCGACCTGGTCCGGGTGGAGCACCCACTTGCCGTCGAAGCCCAGCGCGGCGGCGCGCCCGGCCACCTCGCGGTAGCCCTCCTGGTTGCGGATCTGGAGGTAGGGGCCGTCGATCGCCTGGAGGTCGTGGGCGCGGGCGGCCATCAGGATGCGCATCAGGATGTAGTGGTAGGCGTCGGCCGGGTAGCCGGGCGGCTGCTCGCCGACCACCAGCGACTTCATGTTGATCGAGGCCATGAAGTCGGCCGGGCCGAAGATGATGGTCTCCAGCCGGGGCGAGGCCTGGGCGATGGCGTCGACGTTGATCAGGCCCTTGGCGTTCTCGATCTGCGCCTCGATGCCGATCCGGCCGACCTCGAAGCCCATGGTCTTCTCGATCTGGGTGAGCAGCAGGTCGAGCGCCTTCACCTGCTCGGCGTCCTGGACCTTGGGCAGCATGATGCAGTCGAGGTTCGGGCCGGCGCCCTCCACGACGGTGATCACATCGCGGTAGGTCCAGTGGGTGGTCCAGTCGTTGACCCGGACGACGCGGGTCTTGCCGCCCCAGTCGCCGTTGTTCAGCGCGTCGACGATGCTGTGCCGGGCGCTCTCCTTGACCAGCGGGGCGCAGGCGTCCTCCAGGTCCAGGAAGACCTGGTCGGCGGGCAGGCCCTGGGCCTTCTCCAGGAAGCGCGGGTTGCTGCCGGGCACGGCCAGGCAGGAGCGGCGCGGGCGCAGGCGGTTCGTCGTCATCAGAGGGTGGTCCTTCCGGGGGTCAGCTGGTCGTGGCGGCCGGGGCGGGCGTCCAGGGCTGGAGCCTGTTGGCCAGCCGGATCTCGTCCACGATCCGGCCGATGATGGTCGTGATGCCGAAGTCCTTCGGGGTGAACACGGCGGCGACGCCGGCGGCCTTGAGGGCCTCGCCGTCCGCTGCCGGGATGATGCCACCCACGATCACCGGGACATCCTCCACCCCGGCCCGGCGCAGCCGGTGCAGCACGTCCGGGACCAGCTCGGAGTGGGCGCCGGAGAGGATCGACAGGCCCACGCAGTGGACGTCCTCGGCGACGGCGGCCGAGACGATCTGCTCGGGGGTGAGCCGGATGCCCTGGTAGACCACCTCGAACCCGGCGTCGCGGGCCCGGACGGCGATCTGCTCGGCGCCGTTGGAGTGCCCGTCGAGGCCGGGCTTGCCGACCAGCAGCCGCAGCTTGCCGGTGCCCAGCTCGGCGGCGGTCGCGGCGACGGCCTCGCGGACCGCGGCCAGCTCGCCGCCGGGCTCGGCGGCGACCGCGACCGGGGCGCCGCCGACGCCGGTGGGGGCGCGGTACTCGCCGAACACCTCGCGCAGGGCGAAGGCCCACTCGCCGGTGGTGACCCCGGCGCGGGCGCAGGCCAGGGTGGCCGGCACGAGGTTCTCGTCGGTCGCGGCGACCTTCTTGAGCCGCTCCAGGGCGGCCAGCGCGGCGGTCTCGTCGCGCCGGCCGCGCCAGGCCTCCAGGGCGGCCAGCACGGACTGCTCGGAGGCCGGGTCGACGACCATGATCGCGGTGTCGAGGTCGGCCGTCAGCGGGCTCTCCTCGGTGGTGTCGAAGCAGTTCACCCCGATGATGCGGTCCTCGCCGGACTCGATCCGGGCCCGCCGGGCGGCGTGCGAGGCGACCAGGGCGGCCTTCAGGTAGCCGGACTCCACGGCCGGGATGACTCCGCCCATCCCCAGCACCTTGGCGATCTCCGCGTCGGCGCCGGCCAGCAGCTCGGCGGTCTTGGCCTCGACCACCTCGGAGCCGTTGAAGATGTCGTCGTACTCCAGCAGGTCGGACTCGAAGGCCAGCACCTGCTGGATCCGCAGCGACCACTGCTGGTCCCACGGGCGCGGCAGGCCGAGCGCCTCGTTCCACGCGGGCAGCTGCACGGCGCGGGCGCGGGCGTCCTTGGAGAGGGTGACGGCGAGCATCTCCAGCACGATCCGCTGGACGTTGTTCTCCGGCTGCGCCTCGGTCAGGCCGAGCGAGTTGACCTGCACGCCGTAGCGGAACCGCCGCTGCCTGGGGTCCTCGATCCCGTACCGCTCACGGGTGATCCTCTCCCAGAGCCGGCCGAAGGCCCGCATCTTGCACATCTCCTCGACGAAGCGCACCCCGGCGTTGACGAAGAAGGAGATCCGGGCGACGACCTCGCCCATCCGCTCGGCCGGCACCTGGCCGGAGTCGCGGACGGCGTCCAGCACCTCGATCGCCGTGCACATCGCGAAGGCGATCTCCTGGACCGGGGTGGCCCCGGCCTCCTGGAGGTGGTAGCTGCAGATGTTGATCGGGTTCCACTTCGGGATGTTCCCGACCGTGTAGGCGATCATGTCGGTGATCAGGCGCACCGAGGGGCCGGGCGGGAAGACGTGCGTCCCGCGCGAGAGGTACTCCTTGACGATGTCGTTCTGGGTGGTGCCGGTGAGCTTGGCGATGTCGGCGCCCTGCTCCTCGGCGACCACCTGGTAGAGCGCCAGCAGCCACATCGCGGTGGCGTTGATGGTCATCGAGGTGTTGGTCCGTTCGAGCGGGATGCCGTCGAACAGGGTCCGCATGTCGCCGACGTGGCCGACCGGCACGCCGACCCGGCCGACCTCGCCGCGGGCGAGGACGTGGTCGGAGTCGTAGCCGGTCTGGGTCGGCAGGTCGAATGCCACCGAGAGACCGGTCTGGCCCTTGGCCAGGTTCCGCCGGTACAGCGCGTTGGAGTCCTCGGCGGTGGAGTGCCCGGCGTAGGTGCGCATCAGCCAGGGACGGTCACGCTTCTGATCACTCATCAGGGTGTCCTCAGATGTCTCGGCCGGGCCGAACGGTCCGCTCGTCGAACTCGCGGAACAGGTTGATGGCCGGCAGGTGCCGGGCGCGCAGCTCGGCGTCGCGCACGCCCAGGCCCTCCTCGGGGGCCAGGCAGAGCACGCCGACCTTGCCCTGGTGCTTGTTGTGGTGCACGTCGAGGGCCGCCTGCCCGGTCTGCTCCAGCGGGTACACCTTGGAGACGGTCGGGTGGATCTTCCCCTTGGCGATCAGCCGGTTGGCCTCCCAGGCCTCGCGGTAGTTGGCGAAGTGCGAGCCGACGATCCGCTTCAGCGACATCCACAGGTAGCGGTTGTCGTACTGGTGCATGAAGCCGGAGGTGGAGGCGCAGGTGACGATGGTGCCGCCCTTGCGGGTGACGTAGACGCTCGCGCCGAAGGTCTCCCGGCCCGGGTGCTCGAAGACGATGTCGACGTCCTCGCCGCCGGTCAGCTCGCGGATCCGGCCGCCGAGCCGCTTCCACTCGCGCGGGTCCTGGGTCTGCTCGTCCTTCCAGAACCGGTAGCCCTCGGCGGAGCGGTCGATGATCGCCTCGGCGCCCATCGCCCGGCAGATGTCGGCCTTCTGCGGGCTGGAGACGACGCAGATCGGGGTGGCGCCGCCGGCCAGCGCGTACTGGGTGGCGTAGGAGCCGAGGCCGCCGCTGGCGCCCCAGATCAGCACGTTGTCGCCCTGCTTCATGCCGGCGCCGTTGCGCGAGACCAGCTGGCGGTAGGCGGTGGAGTTGACCAGGCCGGGGGAGGCGGCCTCCTCCCAGGTCAGGTGGGCGGGCTTGGGCATCAGCTGGTTGGTCTTCACCAGGGCCAGCTGGGCGAGTCCGCCGAAGTTGGTCTCGAAGCCCCAGATCCGCTGCTCCGGGTCCATCATCGTGTCGTCGTGGCCGTCGGAGGACTCCAGCTCGACGGAGAGGCAGTGCGCGACCACCTCGTCGCCCGGCTTCCAGGCGTTGACCCCGGCGCCGGTGCGCAGCACCACGCCGGCGAGGTCGGAGCCGACGACGTGGTACGGCAGGTCGTGGCGCCTGGTGAGCGGGGAGAGCCGGCCGTAGCGCTCCAGGAAGCCGAAGGTGGAGACCGGCTCGAAGATCGAGCTCCACACGGTGTTGTAGTTCACGGCGCTCGCCATCACGGCGACCAGGGCCTCGCCCGGGCCCAGTTCGGGCAGCGGGACCTCGTCGAGGTGGAGGGACTCGCGGGGGTCCTTGTCGCGGCTGGCGAGGCCCGCGAACATCTGCTCCTCGTCCTTGTGGAGCGTCACCGCCCGGTAGGACTCCGGCAGCTTGACGTTGGCGAAGTCCGCCGCGGTGCTGTCGGGGCTGAGGATCGCGTCGAGGATTTCCTTCATGGCTGCCTCCGAAGGCGTACCTGTGTGAGGGCACAGGGCGTCTGGGGGAGCCGGGAGCGGACACCGGCTTCGCTGAACGTGGTGGTGGGTGGGTGGCTGGTGGGCCTGGCGCTGCAGTGGTTCGCTCCCGGGGTTGGGGGAGCGCCGGTACGACGGCGCGCCGAGGTGGGAGCCGCGGCGCCGCGACTGGTGGGTAACAAGGTAGTGGCACCCTGTGCCACTCGTAAAGACACGGCGTGCCAGCAATTCCGGCCGGTCGCGACCCCCTCGGCGGGGCTGCCGGCGGGCATGGCGAGGGCCCGTGCCGATCCTCCGGCACGGGCCCAGAAAACTGCCTTGACCTGCTAAAAGGCTTGCCCTCAGGCCTGCTTGGCGCCCTCCAGGGCGGCCCGCACGGCATCCACCACGACGTCCAGCGGGGCGTCCGTCCGGGCGACTGTGATGAGCACCTCACCTCCGGGGCTGGCACTCAGTGCGCTCGCCGTCGCGGGCTCCGCCTCCGTCCCACTGGCACCCGGTGCCACCAGGGCACCGCGCCGCCGCGGGCCCGGCGCGCCGGACGCCCAGAAGGTCCGCCGGATCACCTCGAAGGAGTGGTCCAGCTGCTCCTCGACGTCACCCCGCCCGCCGGCCCGCAGCCAGCGCCGCAGCACGTGGTTGTGGGCCGCGACCACGGCCGCCGCCGACACCTCGGCCAGCATCGAGTCGTCCTCGCCGGCACGCTGCCAGCCCGAGGGGATCTCCCCGGCGGTGTCGAAGCGGCCCAGCAGGTAGCGGGTGAACAGCCGCTCGTAGCGGGCCACCACGGCGATCTCCCGCTCGCGCAGCGCCGGCACCTGACGGATCAGCTGGTAGCGGGCCACCGAGACCCCGGGCGTGGAGGCGTACATCCGGAGCACCTCCTTGATGCCCCGGCAGACCACGTCCAGCGGGTGCTCCTCCGGCTCGGCGCTGGCCAGCAGGTCGGCCACCCGGACCAGGGTGTCGTCGTGGTCCGGGAAGATCGCCTCCTCCTTGGACCGGAAGTACCGGAAGAAGGTCCGCCGGGCCACCCCGGCGGCCGCCGCGATCTGGTCGACCGTGGTCTCCTCGTAGCCCTGCGAGGCGAACAGCTCCATGGCGGCGGTGGCCAGGTCCTGGCGCATCTGCTGGCGCTGCGCCGCGGCCCGCCGGCCGCCAGGCCCCCCGTCCTGGCCGGTCACGGCCGGCCGGCCGTCGCGCGCCGGGGCGGATTGCTGCGGGGAGACTGACTGAACCCGATCCATGCCCGGAACGCTACACGCCCCCGGCGGCGCGCCCGGCGGCCTTCCCCGGCGCACCGGGGCGACCGGGCCGCTCACCGCGGGCCGGGGCCAGTGCGCCGAGACCGCGCCCGGTCCCCAGCCGGCCCGCTCCGGGTGCAACGGCGGCCGGCCGGGCTGTCCCCCGTGGGGCGGCGGGGCGGTCATCGGCGGGCGTGGTCGCGGAAGCCGCGGCCGCTCTTGCGGCCCAGGCAGCCGGCCGCCACCAGGTGCTCCAGCAGCGGCGCCGCCGCCAGGCCCGGCTCCCGGAACTCCTGGTGCAGCACCTGCTCGATGGTCAGCGAGACGTCCAGGCCCACCACGTCCAGCAGCTCGAAGGGGCCCATCGGGTACCCGCAGCCGAGCTTCATCGCGGTGTCGATGTCGTCCACCGTCGCGTAGTGCTCCTGGAGCATCCGCACCGCGTCGTTCAGGTAGGGGAAGAGCAGCGCGTTGACGATGAACCCGGCACGGTCCCCGCACTCCACCGGGTGCTTGCGGACCTTCGCGCACAGCTCCAGCACGGTCGCGGTGACGTCCGGCGCGGTGAGCACCGTGGAGACCACCTCGACCAGCCGCATCGCCGGCGCCGGGTTGAAGAAGTGCATGCCGACGACGTCCTGCGGCCGCGAGGTCGCCGAGGCGCAGCTGATCACCGGCAGCGAGGAGGTGGTGGTGGCCAGCACCGCGCCCGGCTTGACCACCGCGTCCAGGGCGGCGAAGAGCTCGCGCTTGACCGCGAGGTCCTCGGCGACCGCCTCGACCACCAGGTCCACGTCGGCCAGCGCGTCGTACCGGCCGACCGGCGTGACCAGCGCCAGCGCGGCGTCCCGCTGCTCCCCGGTCAGCCGGCCCCTGGTCACCGAGCGCTCCAGCGACTTCGCCAGCTGCGCCTTGGCCCGTTCCGCCTTCTCCTGGCTGCGGGCGGCCAGCAGCACCGGGAACCCGGCCTTGGCGAAGACCTCGGCGATGCCGGTGGCCATGGTGCCCGAGCCGCAGACGCCGATGCCGCGCACCTCGCGGCCGGGGACCTCCGGCTCCGCCGGGCCGGTGGCGGCGTCGACGGCCTTCGAGGAGCCGGGCGCCTCGTAGGTGTAGAAGCCGCGGCCGCTCTTGCGGCCCAGCAGCCCGGCCGCGACCAGCTGGCCGAGGATCGGTGCCGGCGCGTGCAGCCGGTCCCTCGACTGCTCGTACATCGCCTCCAGGACGGTGCGGGCGGTGTCCACGCCGATCAGGTCGAGCAGCGCGAGGGGGCCCATCGGCAGGCCGCAGCCCAGCCGCATCGCGGCGTCGATGTCCTCCCGGGTGGCGTACCTGGACTCGTACATCGCGGCGGCCTGGTTGAGGTACGCGAAGAGCAGGCCGTTGACCACGAAGCCGGCCCGGTCGCCGGCCGCCACCGGCTCCTTGCCGAGGTCCCGGGCGAAGGCCGCGGCGTCCTCGGCCACCTGCGGGTCGGTGAGCACGGTGCGCACCACCTCGACCAGCTTCATGGTGTGCACGGGGTTGAAGAAGTGCAGGCCGAGGACCCGGTCCGGGCGGGCGGTGGCGGCGGCGATCCGGGTCACCGACAGCGCGGTGGTGCCGGTGGCCAGCACGGTGGTGGCCGGGCAGATCCGGTCCAGCTCGGCGAGGACCTCCCGCTTCAGCTCCAGCCGCTCGGGGACCTCCTCGATCACCAGGTCCGCCCCGGCGGCGGCGGCCAGCGCGTGGCCGACGGAGATCCGGGCCAGCAGGTCGGCCCGCTCCCCGGCGGTGAGCCGTTCGCGGGCCACCGCGTGCGCGGTCGCCTCCTCGATCCGGGCCAGGGCCCGGGCGGCCGAGGCCTCGTCGGCCTCGATGCCGATCACCCGGCGGCCGCTCCTGGCGACGGCGACCGCGACGCCGGCGCCCATCGTGCCGAGCCCGACCACGGCGACCGTGGGGAAGGGACGCTTCATCTGTCCTGACTCCTTGTCATGGAGGGCCCGCGCGCGCTCCGGAGGGCGCGCCCCCGGAGGAGGGTCCGCACGCGGGGCGGGGGGATGACGATTGCGGCCACCGCGCCGCCGCCGGTCCGCTCCGGCGGTGCTGCGGGTGTGCCGTGGTACTCAGGCGCTCGACACGGGAGACGGCTCTGAACACAGAGGAGAGAAGTCCCGGCTGCGGCCGCGGTCCGCGGCACCCGCCGGTGAACGAACGCACCGCCACGCGCCGCCCGCTCCGCGCGAGTCCCGCACGGCGGACGGCGCCCCCGTCGGTGCGGCTCCCGAAGCCCGACGGTGGTGCGTGCCGACACTGTAGCGAAGCTACTCGCCGGTAGGAAGGGGGGCGGCGGGCCGGATTTCCACGGCTCGCGGCGGGCGATCACCCGTGCGGGTGAGGGCGGTGGACGGACGTCCGTTCGGACCACCCGATAGGGGAGTTACGCGCCCCCGCGGCGCTGGGCAGCATGGGGGCATGACCACTGGAGCCGTTGCCACGGACCGTCCCGAGCCCACCCCCGGGTCCGTCCCCGGGGCGGGCGGGCACGCCGAGGACGGCGCCGTGCCGCCGCCCCGGGCCGACCGGGCCGAGCGCGGCGAGCGGGCCCAGGCGGCGGTCGACCGGCTGCGCACCGCCGGGGTCGAGGCGGTCGCCGTGACCTGGGTGGACAACGCCGGCATCGCCCGGGTCAAGGCGGTGCCGCTCGGCGGCCTGGTGCACGCCGCCCAGTGGGGCATCGGCACGGCCCCCTGCTTCGACGTCTTCCTCGCCGACGACACCGTCGTCACCAGCCCGCTCATCGGCGGCCCCACCGGGGACCTGCGGCTCTACCCCGACGTCGAGCGGATCGTGCCGCTCGCCGCCCAGCCCGGCTGGGCCTGGGCGCCGGGGGACCGCTACACCCAGGGCGGCGCCCCGCACCCGGGCTGCCAGCGACTCTTCGCCCGCCGCGCGGTCGCGGCCGCCGCCGAGCGCGGGCTGACCCTGAAGGCCGGCATCGAGATCGAGTGGGTGGCCGCGCTGGCCGGCCCGCCCGGGGAGGAGCCCCGCTACCCGACGGCCGGCCCGGCCTACGGCATGCAGCGGGTCACCGAGCTCTCCGACTACCTGCGCGACGTGCTGCACGCCCTCGGCGAGCAGGGCCTGACCGTGCTCCAGATCCACCCCGAGTACGCGGCCGGGCAGTTCGAGGTCTCGGTCGCCCCCGAGGGTCCGGTCGAGGCCGCCGACACCTCCGTGCTGGTCCGGCACACCGTGCGCGCCGTCTCCGCCCGGCACGGCCTGCGGGTCTCCTTCGCCCCGGCGGTCGAGGCCGGCGGGGTCGGCAACGGCGGCCACCTCCACCTCAGCCTCTGGCGGGACGGCCACAACCTCGCCCACGGCGGCCCCGGCCCGCACGGCCTCACCGCCGAGGCCGAGGGCTTCCTCGCCGGGGTGCTCGGCGCGCTGCCCGAACTGCTGGTGCTCGGCTGCTCCAGCCCGGCCGGCTACCTGCGGCTGGTCCCCTCGCACTGGGCCGGCGCCTACCAGTGCTGGGGCCTGGAGAACCGGGAGGCCGCGCTGCGCCTGGTCACCGGCTCCACCGGCGAGCGCGCCTCCGCCGCCAACGCCGAGATCAAGTGCTTCGACGCCACCGCCAACCCCTACCTGGCGGTCGGCGGGGTGCTCGCCGCCGGCCTCGCCGGGCTGGACCAACGCCTCGCGCTGCCGCCGGAGTTCACCGGCGACCCGGCGCAGGCCGCCCCCGGCACCGTCCCCCGGCTGCCCACCGGCCCGGGCGAGGCGCTCGCCGCCTACCGCGCCTCCGCCCTGCTGCGCGAGGCACTCGGCGAGCCGCTCCACGGCGCCGTGCTCGCCGTCCGCGAGGCCGAGAGCGAGCAGTACGCCACCGCCACCCCCGAGGAACTGGCCGCCGCCACCCGCTGGCGGTACTAGGAGACCTCCCGGCGCCCCCGTGCCGGCCGGTCGCCACGGCCACGGCGTGCCGGGGGCCGGGCTCGCCGGCGCTGCCCCGGCGGGGCCGCCCGCCGGGTCCGTCCGGCTGCCCGCGGCCGATGCCGGGCGACTGTACGCGCTCTGACCGTCCGCCGCCCCCGCTTGGCGGCGATCCGCCACTGGCCGTTTCCGGCCGCCCCGGACGCCTGTTCCGCCCTCGGCCCGGCTGACTAGGGTGTGCCTTCCGGCGAGCTGTGCCCGCACGGCCGCCGGGCGACCCCTCCTGCCCAGCAGAAGCGGAGTCATACCTTCCGCCAGTGGCCGACTTGTGGCGATTAGATGACTACCTCTTGCGGATTGCAACACTTGTTCACTAACGTCCCGATCATTCCAAGTGCACCTGCCAACCGCAGCTGCTGCATGACGACTCGGGAGGGCCAACCCCTATGAGTGTTCCTCGGATCAGCCGGACCCGGTATGCGGCGGTGGGCCTCGTCCTCGCCACCGCCGGCGCCCTCGCGCTGCCGTCCGGCACCGCCGTCGCCGCCTCCGGGTCGGAGTCGACGACCGGTCCGCTGCTCAGCTACGTCGTCAACACCAAGGCCAACCACGGTCAGGTGCAGAAGGTCGAGAAGGCGATCACGACCCTCGGCGGCACCGTCGTGTACTCGTACGAGCAGATCGGCGTGGTGATCGCCCGCTCGAACGACACCCAGTTCGCCGCCAAGCTGCGGCAGGCCAAGGGCGTCGAGTCGGTCGGCGCCAGCCGCACCAAGGGCATCACCGCCTCCGAGGACCGCGTCGCCGAGGTCGCCGCCGCTCCGGCCGGCACCGCCGCCGCGGGCGAGGAGCCCCTGTGGGCCAACCAGTGGGACATGCGCCAGATCGGCGTGGACAAGGCCCACAAGCTGTCCCTGGGCAGCAACAAGGTCACCGTCGGCGTGCTGGACTCCGGCATCGACGGCACCCACGAGGACCTCGCCGCCAACATCGACGCCTCGCAGTCGGTCTCCTGCATCGACGGCGGCAAGCCGAACACCGCCTGGGAGGCCTGGCAGCCGGGCGTCGACGGCGACCACGGCACCCACGTGGCCGGCACCATCGCCGCCGCCAAGAACGGCAAGGGCATCGAGGGCATCGCCCCGAACGTCAAGCTCGCCGCGGTGAAGGTCGTCGACGACGGCGGCTTCATCTACCCGGAGTACGCCATCTGCGGCTTCGTCTGGGCCGGTGAGCACAAGTTCAAGGTCACGAACAACAGCTACTTCGTCGACCCGTGGATGTTCAACTGCCAGAACGACGCCGACCAGGCGGCGATCACCACCGCCGTCCGCCGCGCCGTCGAGTTCTCGCAGCGCAAGGGCGTCCTCAACGTCGCCGCCGCGGGCAACGAGAACATCGACCTGGCCCACAAGACCAAGGACGTCGCCAGCCCGGACGACACCACCCCGGCCGAGCGCCCGATCACCCAGGACTGCCTGAACCTGCCGACCGAGCTGGACGGCGTCGTGGCGGTCTCCTCGGTGGGTGTCAACGGCGAGAAGTCGTACTACTCCAGCTACGGCAAGAACAAGGTCACGGTGGCCGCCCCCGGTGGCGACCGCCGCTACCAGATCCCGAACACCCCGGACCAGAACGGCCGCGTGCTGTCGACCATCCCGGGCGGCAAGTACGGCTACATGCAGGGCACCTCGATGGCCTCGCCGCACGCCGCCGGCGTGCTCGCCCTGCTCGCCAGCACCCACCCGTGGGCCAACGCGGACGAGCTGACCGAGCTGCTGACCAACCAGGCCGAGTCGCACGCCTGCCCGACCGCCCCGTACAACCCGGGCGGCGCCGGCGAGTGGACCGCCACCTGCGAGGGCGGCGCGGACGACAACGGCTTCTACGGCGCGGGCATCATCAACGCCGAGAAGGCGGCCCAGTGGTGGCGGTGAGCCACGGCTGACCGGCTGACACCCTGAACGCGCGACGGGGGCGGGACTTTCGAGTCCCGCCCCCGTTCCGCGTGCCGCCCCGCGTGCGGCCCCGCCGGCCGTGACGCGTGCCGCCCCGTCGGCCCGGCGCCGCCGGCTCACTCGAAGTGGTGCTCCCAGACCGTCTCCACCGACGGCTTGCCGTGCAGGTCCGGCACCTCCTGCAGCCAGGCCGGCCGCCCCGCCCCGCCCTGCTCCGCGCCGCCCGCCGCCGCTCCGCCTCGCGCAGCTGCTCGGGGGTGGAGAACCCCTCCGGCAGCCACTCGGCGGAGAGCACCGCCCGCGCCGCCAGCTGGTTCACGTAGGCCCGGCGCAGCTCCCCGACCGAGCCGAAGCCCGGCTCGTCCGCCAGCCAGGCGTCCGGCACCAGCGCCACCACCTCCTCCAGCAGCCCGACGGTGACCTTCGGCCCGAGCTCCTCGTCGGCGAGCCGGACGTCCGGGTGGTACCCGCCGAGGGCGTGGGCGCTGAGGTCGTACCGCTTGCCGACGGAGGCCTCGGCGGCGGACCAGCGGTGGTGGAAGACCAGCGCGGCGCCGTTGTCGATCAGCCACAGCCTGCGGTGCCAGACCATGAGGTTGGGATTGTGCACCGTCCGGTCGACGTTCCCGGTGAGCGCGTCCAGCCAGACCACCCGGCCGGCCTCGACCGGGTCGACCTCGATCATGCCGGGCCGGAAGTCGCGGGCGCCGGGCAGCAGGTCCATGCCGAGGTTGATCCCGCGGCTGGCCCGCAGGATGTCCTGGATCTCCGGGTCCGGCTCGCCGTCGGCGACGGCCGGGTCGAAGTCCACCAGCCGCAGCTCGGGCACCGGCAGGCCGAGCCGGCGCGCCAGCTCGCCGACGATCACCTCCGCCACCAGCGCCTTGCGGCCCTGGGCGGCCCCGGTGAACTTCACCACGTAGGTGCCCAGGTCGTCGGTCTCCACCACGCCGGGGACGGAACCGCCGGCCCGCAGCGGGTCGACGTAGCGCACTGCTGTCACCTGTTCGAGCACATCCGCCACCCTAACGCCCGCTCCGTGCGGGAGGGCGCCGCCCGCCGCCGGCGGCCCGCTGTGATTGGCTTGCCGGGACCACCCGGACGACACCCCGGACGACACCCCGGCGCCGGACGACCGCACGCCGGGCGACCGCACGCCGGACGACCGTACAAGGAGAGCACGACCATGGGACAGGTGCAGGCCACCACCGAGCGGGTCTACGACGCGGCCCCCGAGCGGGTGTACGAGGTCCTGGCCGACTACCAGGTGACCCGCCCCAAGCTGCTGCCCGAGCAGTACAGCGAGTACGAGGTCCGGGTCGGCGGCACCGGCGCGGGCACCCAGGTGCACTGGAAGCTCCAGGCCACCGAGAAGCGGATCCGCGACTGCCTGTTCACCGTCTCGTCCCCGCGCCCGGACCAGCTGGTGGAGAAGGACGCCAACTCCAGCATGGTGATCACCTGGACCGTCGCGGCGGCCGGCGAGGGCCGGACCAAGGTCACCGTCACGGCGACCTGGCAGGGGGCGACCGGTATCGGCGGCTTCTTCGAGCGGACCTTCGCGCCCAAGGGCCTCAACCGGATCCACGACCAGGTGCTCGCCAACCTGGCCGCCGAGGTGCGCTGAGCCCCGCCCGGGCTCCGGCGGAGCCCACCGGAGTTCCGTCCTCCCGGACCTCCCCCTCAACTCGTCCAGGAATTCGACGAGTTCGTCCACCCGTACGAGCGACGCGCCGTACGGGTGGACGCCCCGCCACCTGCGGGTGACGAGGCCTCCGTGCGCGCCGCGGCCACCCTAGGCTCGCCGCCGTGCATATGACGATCCTTCACATCTCGCAGCCCGTCGACGGCGGAGTGGCCCGCGTCGTGGTCGACCTGGTCCGCGGCCAGCGCGAGGCCGGCCACCGGGTGCTGGTCGCCTGCCCGCGCGGCGGCCGGCTCGCCGAGGAGGCCGCCGCCGTGGGCGCGTTGGTCCAGGACTGGCCGGCCCGGCGCCCGCCCGGCGCCACCACCGCGGCCGAGGCCTGGCGGCTGCGCCGGATCGTCCGGGCCGCCGCGCCCGACGTGCTCCACCTGCACAGCGCCAAGGCCGGGCTGGCCGGCCGGCTGGCCGTGCGCGGCGCGGTGCCGACCGTCTTCCAGCCGCACGCCTGGTCCTTCGCCGCCGTGGACGGCCCGCTCGCCGCGGCCACCCTGCGCTGGGAGCGGTACGCGACCCGCTGGGCGCACCGGCTGCTCTGCGTATCCGTCCAGGAGCGGACCGACGGCGTCGCGGCCGGCCTGCACGCCGACTGGGCGGTGGTGCCCAACGGCGTGGACGTGCGGCACCACGCGCCCGCCGACCGCCGGGCCGCCCGGATCGCGCTGGGCCTGGAGCCGGCCGGGCCGCTCGCGGTCTGCGTGGGCCGGCTCTGCCGCCAGAAGGGCCAGGACGTGCTGCTCACCGCCTGGCCCGAGGTGCGGCGCCGGGTGCCGGGGGCCAGGCTGGCGCTGGTCGGCGGCGGCCCGGACGCGGCCCGGCTGGCCGCCATGGTCCGGGAGAGCGCCGAGGGCTCCCGGGTCCGGCTGGTCGGGGACGTCGCCGACCCGCGGCCCTGGCTGGCCGCGGCCGACCTGGTGGTGCTGCCCTCGCGCTGGGAGGGCATGGCGCTGGCCCCGCTGGAGGCGATGGCCTGCGGGCGGCCGGTGCTGCTGACCGACGTGCCCGGGGCCCGGGAGTGCCTGCCGCCGTCCGAACGCGCGTCCGCGCTGGTGCCGCCGGAGGACGTGTCCGCGCTCATCACCCGGATGGCGGAAGCGTTGTCCGATCCGATCGAGTGCGAGCGACGCGGCACCCGGCTGCGCGAGCACGCCGCGGCCCGTCATGACGTTCGATCGGTGGTCGAACAGGTCGACGCGCTCTACCGCGACCTGCTGGGGGCCGGCCGGGTGCCCGGGCGGCGCCGCGCCCGTGTCCCGCAGCGGATCTGATCGTTTCACATGCCGTGAATGCCCCGCCGCCTCGGCGCTGCCGTATTCGCACCCTCCACCGGTTGTGGGTGAGGGCCAAATCAGACATACCTATTAATGGGCGGCTGGAATGAAACGGCAAGTCAACTTCCAGCATTCAAGCCGGTTTTCGGTAACGTCTGATTTTGCCTGCTTCGTTTCGATTTCACGCCGGGAATTCGCGAGAAAACCGAAAGTCGCCAGCGGTAGCAGGTGCTGTCAGGACCGCGCTCACCGGGCCTGGACGGCCACCCCGGGCCACCCCGTGCCGGACCGCCGTCACCCCGGGCACACAGCAGGGGAGTTCGTCCGCCGATGACCATTGACCACGACAGCGTGCCACGGCCCGGTCGCTCCCTGTCCGGCCCGCGCCGCCCCGCCACCGGGCTGCTCGACCGCCCGACGCGCTCCGCCCAGGTCCGCAGCGCCCCGCCGGCCCGTCGGCACCGCCGCCCGGTCCGCTCCCGGCTCGCGCTGCCCGCCGCCCTGGTCGCCGTCGACGCGCTCGCCCTCTGCACCGCCACCGGCACCGCCAACCGCGCCCTGGACCCCGCCGTCCGGGTCGCACCGCTGCTCGGCGTCGCCGCCCTGCTGCCCCTGCTGATCCTGCTCAACCTGGCCGGCGGCCTCTACCGCACCCGGCTCACCCTCTCGGTGCTCGACGAACTGCCCGCCCTCACCGCACGGGCCCTGGTCGCCACCGCCTTCGCCATCAGCCTGGCCGGCTGCCTGGAAGGCCACTGGCCCGCCTCCGGCCCCGCCACCCCGGCCCGGCTCACCGTGCTGCTCGGCACCCAGCTGGTGCTCGCCGTCTGCGGCCGCGCCGTCCTCTACCACCTGGTGCGCCGGGTCCGGCGCAACCGCCCCAGCCCGGTCCTGGTGCTCGGCGCCGGCCGGCTCGGCCGCCGGGTCGCCGCCGCCCTCAGCGAGCGCGGCGAGTACGGGATGCGGCCGGTCGGCTTCCTCGACGCCGACCCGCCGCTGTTCGCCGGCGACACCGACCTGCCCGTGCTCGGCGGCCGGGAGGTCCTGGAGCGGGAGGTCCGCCGCCACCGCGTCCACCACGTGGTCGCCACCGCCGGCGCCGCCGACGAGGCCGAGACCGCCGCGACCCTGCGCGACGCCGCCCGGCTCGGCTGCCAGGTCTGGCTGGTCCCCGCGCTGCGCGAGTACGGCTCGCTCGCCGCCGGGCGGCTGGCCGGCGCCGACCACGTCTGGGGCTTCCCCTGCCTGCCGGTCGGCCGCGCCGCGATGCGCCGCCCCGGCTGGGCCGCGAAGCGCACCCTGGACGTCACCGCCGCCGCGATCGGCCTGTTCCTGCTCGCCCCCGTCCTCGCCCTGTGCGCGCTCGCGGTCCGCTTCGACACCGGCCCCGGCGTCCTGTTCCGCCAGCAGCGCACCGGGCTCGACGGCCGGGTCTTCACCGTCCTCAAGTTCCGCACCCTGCGCCCCAGCAACGAGCACGAGTCCGCCACCCGCTGGAACATCTCCCAGGACCACCGGATGGGCACCGTCGGCCGGCTGATGCGCCGCAGCTCCCTCGACGAGCTCCCGCAGCTGTGGAACGTGCTGCGCGGCGACATGAGCCTGGTCGGCCCGCGCCCCGAACGCCCCTACTTCGTCATGCGGTTCAGCCAGGCCTACCCCGAGTACGCGGACCGCCACCGCGTCCCGGTCGGCCTCACCGGCCTCGCCCAGGTCAACGGCCTGCGCGGGGACACCTCGATCGAGGACCGGGCCCGCTTCGACAACCGCTACATCGAGAGCTGGAGCCTCTGGCAGGACGTCAAGATCCTGTGCCGCACCGCGGCCCTCATGCTCCACCCGGACGGGAGCTGATCAACGCCGTGGCCCTGACCCTCGCCGCACCCCCGCGCCCCGCCGGGCTGTTACGGCGCGCGGGGGGCGTCGTCGACCGGCGCCCCAGCCTGGTGGCCGCGGCCACCGTGCTGCTGGTCTGCGTCCCCACCGGGGAGAAGGACGTCGCCGCCGCCGTCCACGTCACCGCCGCCGACCTCGCCTCGCTCGCCCTGGTCGCGCTCACCGCCGTGCACCTGCTGCGCGGCCGCACCCCCGCGATCGGGCGCGGCGACGCCGTGCGGTTCGGCGCGGTCGTGCTCGCCGCCGCCGTCGCCACCGTCGGCTCGACCGACCCGGCGACCAGCCTCACCGGCTTCGTCCGGCTCACCCAGGTCTTCGTGCTCGTCCCGGCCGCCGTGCTGTGCGCCCTGCGCGACCGCACCGACCAGCGGCTCGTCCTCGGCTCCTTCGTGGCCGCCGCCCTGGTCCAGGGCGTGGTCGGCACCCACCAGTTCCTCACCGGCACCGGCGCCTCCTACACCGGCCGCCCGATCCGCGCCGTCGGCACCTTCGGCGCCCTGGACATCATGGCGATGTCCACCGTGGTCAGCTACGGCCTGCTCGCCGCCCTGGCCCTCGGCATCGCCGAGCGGGGCCCGGACGGCAACGCCCGGCTGCGGCGGGCCCTGTTCGCGACCGCCGCGTTCCTCGTCCTCCCGCTCGCCGTCTCCTTCAGCCGCGGCAGCTGGATCGCCACCGCCGTGGCCGCCGGCGTCCTGCTGCTGCGCGCCGACGCCCGGCTCGCCGTGCGCGGCGCCGTCCTCGCCGCGGCCGCCGCCGTCGTCCTGGTCGGCGGGTTCGGCCTCGGCGGCTCCGGCGTCACCGCCCGGCTCAGCTCGATCGGCTCCGTCTCCGAGGCCCCCGACCAGTCGGTCTCCGACCGCTACGACCTGTGGGCCACCGCCGGGCGGATCTGGCAGGACCACCCCGTCTCCGGCGCCGGCCCCAAGGCCTTCCAGCAACTGCGCGACAGCCACGCCCCGCTGCGGCTCTCCTCCGGCAGCGACGCCGCCGACGCCACCATCGGCTTCCAGCGCGAACCGCTGCTCTCCCCGCACAACATGTACTTCCTGGTGCTCAGCGAGCAGGGCCTCGTCGGCATCGCCGCCTACGGCCTGCTCTTCCTCGGCCTGCTCCTCGGCTGCCTGCGCACCGCCCGCGGCCCCGGCCTCGCCGCTCTCGCGCTGCTGACCTGGGTCCTGGTCGACTTCCTCTACGCCGACATCGGCGGCACCACCACCGTGCTGACCTCGGTCGTCCTCGGCCTCGCCGCCCGTGCCGCGCGTCCCCGCGAGGCGGTCGCATGACCGCGGACCGGCCCACCGCGCTCGGCCCCCCGGCGCTGCCCGCCCCCCGGCCCGCGCCGCCCGTCGCCGCGCCCGCCGCCGGCCCCCGCCGCGGCTTCCTCGCCAGGGCCTTCGGCGTCACCGCCGTCCTCAGCGCCGCCGGCTCCGCCCTCGGCCTGCTCCGCGACCTGCTGCTCGCCCGCTACTTCGGCGCCAACCAGGGCACCGACGCGTTCCTGGTCGCCTGGACCGTCCCCGAGACCGCCGCACCGCTGCTCATCGAGGACGCCATGTCCTTCCTCATGGTGCCCGCCTTCGCACTCGCCCTGGTGCTCCGCGAGGAACGCCCCGACGGCCCCGACCCGGTCCGCCAGCTGGTCCGCGCCACCCTGCCCTGGCTGCTGCTCGCCCTCTCCACCCTCTCGCTGGGCGCCGCGCTCGGCGCCCCCCGGCTGGTCGACCTGCTCGCCCCCGGCCTCGCCGACCCCCGGCTCGCCGTCACCTGCACCCGGATCACCGCGATCACCGTGCTGCCCTTCGGCGTGGCCGGCTACCTCGCCGCCGCCCTGCGCGCCCACCACCGGTTCACCGCCCCGGCCGGCATCTACGTCGCCTACAACCTCGGCATCCTCGGCGTGCTGCTCACCTGCCACGCGCTCTGGGGCGTACGGGCCGCCGCGATCGGCGTGGCCTTCGGCAGCCTGCTGATGGCCGGCCTGCTGGTCGGACCGTTCCTGCGCCGGCTGCGGGGCGGCGGCGGACGCCAGGCCCGCGGCCGGCACTCGCGCAACGCCCTGGTGCTGATCCCGCTCGCCCTGCTGCCGGTCGGCGTGTTCACCCTGACCCGCCAGGCCCAGGTCTTCATCGAGCGGTTCCTCGGCTCGGCGCTGCCGCCCGGCACCATCTCGCACCTCAACTACGCCGCCAAGGTCTCCCAGCTGGCCATGACCGCCGGGATCCTGATCTGCACCGTCACCTTCCCGCTGGTCGCCCGGGCACTCGCCGCCGGGGACGTCACCGCCGCCCGCGACCGGGTGGAGAAGGACCTCGGCCAGGCGGCGGCCGTCGTCCTGCTCGGCACCGCCTTCCTGATGGCCTGCGCGCCCTCGGTGGTCGCGCTGCTCTTCGAACGCGGCGCCTTCGGCCCCCGGGACACCGCCGCCACCGCCGCCGTCATCCGGGTCTACAGCTTCGGACTGCTCGCCCAGGCCCTGATCGGGGTGATGATCCGCCCCTACTTCTCGCTGCGCCCGGTGGTGCGCCGGGCCGGCGACCCCAGCCCCGAGGACGGCGGACGCCGGCTGCTCGACTGGTACCCGGCCGCCGCCATGGCCTTCGGCCTGGTCGTCACCGTGGCCGTCGGCCTGCTCGCCACCCCCCGGTTCGGCGCCCTCGGCCTGGCCGCCGGCAACGCGGCCGGCATCACCGCCACCGCGGCGCTGCTGCTGCACGGCCTGGTGCTGCGCGGCATCCCGCTGCGGCTGCGGCGGGTCCTCGGCGGCCACGCCCGGCTGCTGGCCGCGGCCGCCGGCGCCGCCGCGCTCGGCACGCCCGCCGCCGGTCTGGCCGCCGACCCCCTGCTGTCCACCGCGCTCGGTGGTCTCACCGTCGCGCTGGCCTTCGCCGCCCTGGGCACCGGCCTCGGCGCCCGCGAGGTGCGCGGCCCGGTCCGGGCCGCCCTGCGGGTCCTGGGACCGGACCCAGGACCGTCTCCTGTCGCCGATGAAGGGAAGCCTCCCCATGGATGCTGAACGGGGATCAGTCCGGTCGGTCCCGTCCGGTGTGCGCGGCCCCGCCGCACCGGTGGCCGGCGGCCCGCGCACCGACCTGCCACGGGCCGACGCACCACGGACCGGCGCGCCGCCCTCCGGCATCCGCAGACCCCCGGCCCGGCTGCCCGGGAGCCGGCGGCCGCTGCCCGAGGCGCCGGTCACCGGGACCACCTCGCCGTGGATCCTGATGTACCACTCGGTGGCGGTCGAGAAGGAGGACCCCTACCAGCTGACCGTCAGCCCCGAACGGTTCGCCGAGCAGATCGCCTGGCTGCACCGGCGCGGACGGCGCGGGGTCTCGGTGCGCGAGCTGATGCGGGCCCGGGCGGCCGGGCGGGCCGAGAACCTGGTCGGCCTGACCTTCGACGACGGCTACGCCGACTTCGCCCGCCACGCCGTACCGATTCTCCAGGCCTACGGCTTCACCGCCACCGCGTACGTGGTCGCCGACCTGCTCGGCCGCGCCAACGACTGGGACAGCGAGGGCCCCCGGAAGACCCTGCTCACCGTGCAGGAGGTCACCGACCTCGCCGCCGCCGGCTGGGAGATCGGCTCCCACGGCCTCGGCCACCAGGCGCTGACCGGCCTGCCCGCCGACGTGCTCGCCGCCCAGACCCGGGAGAGCCGGAGGGTCCTGGAAGAGGTCGTCGGCGGCCCGGTCACCGGCTTCTGCTACCCGTACGGCGCGGTCGACGCGGCCGCCGCCCAGGCCGTCCGGGACGCCGGCTACGACTACGCCTGCGCGATCGCGCACTCCCCGCTCACCGGCCGCTTCGCGCTGCCCCGCTGCTACGTCGGCGACCGCGACGGCGCCTGGCGCCTGCGCGCCAAGCGCGGCCGCCACCGCCTGCGCGACACCGTCGCCGAACTGCGTCACCGGACGGGCAAGCGGGCGGGCGGCTGACCGGTGAGGGTTCTGCACATCGTCACGGGGCTCTCCTCCGGGGGAGCGGAACGCCAGCTCCCCCCGCTGCTCCGCCACCTGCCGGCCCACCAGCACTGCGAGGTGCTCGCGCTGACCAACCCCGGCGCGGTGGCCGACGCGCTGCGCGCCGAGGGGGTCACCGTCCACCACCTCGGCATGCGCGGCAACCGGGACGTCGGCGCGCTGCCCCGGCTGGCCGGCCGGGTCCGGGCCGGGCGCTACGACCTGGTGCACACCCACCTCTTCCGGGCCGGGCTGTACGGCCGGCTCGCCGCCCGGCTGGCCGGGGTGCGGGCGGTGGTCGCCACCGAGCACTCGCTGCACGCCGGGGTGATCGAGGGCCGCCCGGTCACCCGCGGCGTCAAGGGCCTCTACCTGGCCGCCGAACGCCTCGGCACCACCACCGTCGCGGTCTCCCGGCAGGTCGCCCGGACCCTCAACGCCTGGGGCGTCCCGCCGGACCGGGTGGAGCTGATCCCGAACGGCATCGACACCGCCCGCTTCCGGCGCCCGCCCGCCGACCGGGCCGCCACCCGGGCCCGGGTGCGCGCCGAACTCGGCCTGCCGCCGGACAGCTGGGTGATCGGCGGGATCGGCCGGCTGGTCCCGGGCAAGCGCTTCCACGTCCTGCTGGAGGCGCTGGCCGGGCTGGACGGCACGGCCCGCCTGGTGCTGGTCGGCGAGGGCCCCGAGCGGCCCGCCCTGGAACGGCGGTCCGCCGCCCTCGGCGTCCGCGACCGCCTGGTGCTCACCGGTGAGCGCGACGACGTGCCCGACCTGCTCACCGCCCTGGACGTGCTCGCCGCCCCCTCCACCGAGGAGACCTTCGGCCTCGGCGTGCTGGAGGGGCTCGCGGCCGGCCTGCCGGTGCGTCACAGCGCCTGCCCGGCCCTGGACGAACTGCCGCCCGGCGCCGCCCCGCAGGCCCGCCGGATCCCCTCCGGGGCCGCCGCCTACACGGCCGCGCTGCGCGAGCTGCGCGGCCTCGGCGGCCCCGGCCCCGACCCGCTGCCCCGGCCCGCCGCGGTCGGCCACTACGACATCGTCCGGGTGGCCGCCGACCTCGGCGCCCTCTACGACCGGCTGGCCCGGGCGTGAGCCGGCAGCACCCCCGCAGCCACCGGGCCGCCGGCCGGGCGGCCCGCACAGCCAAGGAGTCCCCCATGACCGAACCGCGCAGAATCGCCCGCCGGCTGGTCGGCCGCTGGTGGCCGGTGGTCCTCGCGGTGCCGCTGGGCGCCGTCGCCGGCGCCGGGTACGCCGTCGTCGCCCACCCCTCGTACGCCGCCAACTCCTATGTGATCGTGGTGCCCGAGACCCCGGGCGAGACCGTCGCCGCGGTCAACTTCGCCCAGGCGTACGGCCGGCTGGCCGGCCAGCCGCAGGTGCTGGCGACGGCCGCCGCCGAGACCGGGCACCGCACGGCCGAGCTGGCGTCCCTGGTGCACGGCACCACCTCGCCGGACGCCCCGATGATCGAGATCACCGGCACCGGGGCCCGGCCCGAGGAGGCCGTCCGGGCGGCGGAGGCGGTGGCCCGTTCGCTGGTCGCCTTCGCCAACACCAGCAGCCGGGAGACCGGCGTGCGGCTGGTTCCGCTGGCCGCCGCCGCGGAGCCGGAGCGGCCGACCACGCCCTCCGGGAAGCTGGACGTCGCGGTCGGCGGCTCGGCCGGCGTGCTGATCGGCGCGCTGGTGATGATGACCCGCCGTCGCAGGGCCGCACCCGGCGCTCCCGCCGCGGGGACCGTCGACGGGACCGCCGCCGGGGAGCCGCCGACCGGGGAACCGCCGGCCGCGACCACCCCGCGTCCGCGCGCCGCCGAGGCCGGGGCCGGACCCGCCGCGGAGCCCGCCACCACGGAGCCCGCCGCCGCGCCCGCGCCCGAGCTCGCCGAGGCCGGGGCCGGGGCGGGCGCCGGGAGCGGACGATGAGCACCGGGGCCGCCGCCCCCGCCGCCGGCCTCCCCGCCCCGGCCCGCTCCTCGCGCTGGACCACCGAGCTGCGCCGCGAGGACGACGCCCTCGACGCGGTGGCCGCCGAGTGGGACGACCTGGTGACCCGCTGCCGGGCGGCCACCTTCTTCCAGTCGGCCGCCTGGCAGTGCTCCTGGTGGCGCCAGTACGGCACCCCCGGCGCGCTGCTGGTGGTCCTGGTGCGCCGGGACGGCCGGCTGGTCGGCGCGGGCGCGTTCCACCGGCGCGGCGGACCGTTCGGCGGGCTGACCGGCCTCGGTGCCGGGCTGATCGACTTCACCGACGTCCTGCTCGACGACGACTGCGCCGACCGCGCCGCCGCGGAGTTCGCCGCTGCCCTGCCGCTCACCCGCCCCTGGCACAGCCTGGAGCTGCGCGAGGTGCGTCCGGAGGCCGCCGTCCAGCGGGTGTTCGAGCAGTGGCACGGCCGGCGCCGCCGGTTCACCGACTCGCTCTGCCAGTACCTGCCCGCCGCCCCGATGGACCAGTTGCTCAAGCGGGTGCCGGGCCGGACCGCCCAGCGCAGCCGGGTCAAGCTGCGCAAGATCGCCGAGTCCGGTGTGGAGGTGCGCGCGACCGCTCCGCAGGAGGTGCCGCAGGCGCTGGAGGGGCTGCTGCGGCTGCACTTCCTGCAGTGGCAGGAGCGCGGTGTCACCCCGGAGCACCGCACCGAGCGGTTCCGCCGGCACCTCACCGAGTCCACCGTCGGACTGGTCGCCACCGGCCGCGCGGCCGTCCACCGGTTCTGGCTGGACGGCGAGCTGGTGGCGGTCGACCTGGTGCTGCTCTGCCCCTCCTTCAGCGGCCTCTACCTGTACGGCGCGCACCCGGAGCTGCGGGAGCGGCTGGACATCGCGGGCCTGCTGTTCGGCGCCGCGCTGGACGAGACGCTGGGCGCGGGCATCCCGGTGATAAGCCTGCTGCGCGGCCAGGAGCCGTACAAGCAGCGCTGGCGTCCGGACCAGCTGCCCAACCAGCGGCTGCTGTTCGGCCCGCGCGGGGCGGCCCCGGCGGCCGCGGCCCGCAGCGGGGCGGTGCGCGCCCGGCGGGCCGCGGTGCACCTGCTCGACACCCGCGCGCCGCGGCTCAAGGAGGCGCTCGCCGCCCGCCGCCGGGACTGACCGCCGCGGTCCCGCTACCGCGCCCCGGGGCCGGGCGGCACCGGGGCGGCGGGGGCGGCCGGCGGCGTCGGCGCGGCCGGGGCGGGGGCCGGGGCCGGCGCTCCGGGGGAGCCCGTCATCAGCTGCCGGAACCGCTCGCTGGAGCGCGGGTTGCGGTCGCACTGCCAGAAACCGTGCGGACAGTAGTCGGTGACGGTCTGGTACGCGGTGTCGTGGGTGCGGATCCACTCCACCATCCGCTGCACGAACTCCGGGTTGTCCCCGTTGCGGAACAGCCCCCACTCCGGGTACGAGACCTGCTTGCCGTGCTTGGCCGCGAACTCGACCTGGTCCTGCAGCCCGTACGGCTCGCGCACGTAGTCGTCGAAGGTGCCGCCGGCCGGCTGGTCGTAGTTGTCCATGCCGACGAGGTCGACCACGTCGTCGCCCGGGTAGCACTTGGTCCACGGGATCGCGTCCAGCCCCCGGTTGGGCGCGAAGTCGAAGCGGAACCGCTGCCCGGGCACCGAGCGCATCACCGTGACGATCCGCCGCCAGTAGGTCTTCCAGGCGGCCGGGTCGGGCTTGCAGCGGTGGGTGTAGGTGACGCCGTTCATCTCCCAGCCGAGGGTGACCACGGTGTCCGCGCCGCCGAGGGCCACCAGCCGGCGGGCCAGCTTCAGGAAGTGCCGGTCGAAGTCGCCGCGGGCGCCCTGGCCGAGCAGTGCGGCCACCTCGCCGTCCGGCACGTTCGCCTCGCTGGGCGCCAGCATCGGCACGCCGAGCACGAGCATCCGGGACGGCTCGGCCAGCCGCCACTGCGACCACATGGCGAGCACCATCGGCTCGCCCTCGATGTCGGCCCAGCCGTTGCCCGCCAGATAGGTGTGGCCGACCTGGAGGTTGGCGTCGCCGAGCCACTGGGCGTACCGGCCGATCTGCGGGATGTAGTTGTCCCAGGAGCCGACGAAGGCCCCGAACGGCGGTTCGTGCGCCGGGCGCTGGACCGCCGGGCGGGGGGCCGCGCCGTGCGGGGCGACGGCGTCGGAGGAGAGGGCGTGCCGCTCGGTCTGGCCCAGCGGTGTCCCGGCGGGCACGCTGGCGGTGGCGAGCAGCAGCAGGGTGGCGGCGGCCAGCGCCAGGCGGCCGAATCGCATGGTGTCTCCTCGGGCGGCGGCCCCCGGACGGTGCCACGGGCGGGGCGGAGCAGGGCGGGGCGGAGCGGGGAGGACACGCTGCGTGGCGGATCCCTCGCCGACAGTAGGGCCGGGCGCCCGGGGAAAAGCCGAATGTCACCCTAAAGTGGGCGATATTCGAACGCCGTCCGGAGCCGTCCGGCGTGTGCCGTGTATCACCTCCGTAACAGTCCTCGGCGCCCCGGGCGCCCTACCGGGGTGCCCCGTGCCGGGGCCGGCCGGGGCGGCGCGGGGCCCGACCGCGCAGGTCGCCGGGCGGGCGCGCGCGGGTCGCGGGGAACCTGCGGACGGGGTTCGGCCGTTCGGCCGTACGGGAAAGCCCGGCTGACTCGCGCGGGCGGCGAAAGGTACGCTCCGCCCGTGTCCTGGAAGTCGCGTGCCCTCAGCCCCCGATCGATCCTCCCTGCCCTGGCGGTGCTGCTGGTCCTTGTGGCGGGCGCCGCCGCGCACGCCAACAAGCCGGTCCCGTTCGGCGACCGGGTGGCCGCGAAGGGCGTCGCGGACACCAGCGCCGACCCCACGGCCTCGCTGGACGCGGCCGCCCTGGACCTGCGGGTGGGCCCGGGCCTGGAGGCGTACCACCGGGCCACCGGCGAGCACGCCTGGTCCTACCAGCGGGAGGGCGCCACCGCGCTCCACCTGTCGATGGCCGGCGAGAACGCCGTGGTGGTCTGGGACGACGGCCTGGTCACCTCGGTGCGGCCCGGCGACCAGCAGGTGCGCTGGCACCGCGCGGTGCCCGGCCTGGCCGACTGGCTGCGCGGCGCGGGCGAGCCCGGCGCCGACAAGCGCACCGAGGAGCAGCGCAAGCAGCTGGCCACCGAGCGGGCCGCGGCCTCGCTGCGCACCGTCCGGGAGTCCACGCCCTGGGTGGCGGTGGTCACACCGGAGCTGACGATGGGTTTCCGGGACGCCGACGGTGACCTGCGCTACAACTCCAAGCCGGCCGGCAACTGCGTCTACGACCCGGAGCGCACGGTGGCCACCGACTTCGCGGTGCTGGTGCCGCGCACCTGCACCAACAGCACCGGGCAGCAGGTCTCCGGCGGGATCTCCGGCTACCGGCTGGACAGCAGCGGCTGGCAGCTCAACGCGGGCCCGGGGGTCGAGATGAAGGCGCTGGACGGGCGCCGGGTGCTGATCTCGGACGGACCGATCGTCACGCCCAAGGTCTTCGACACCTGGGCGGCCGCGCCCGAGGCGGCCTGCGGCAGCCCGGCCGAGCCGTTCGCCGCCGTGCGCCCGGTGGGCAGCTGCGGCGACGACGGCGCCCGGCCGCAGTAGGGCCCGGCCCGGGTGCCCGGGCGGGAAATTCCCCCGGGGCCGCCCGCGCGGCCCGGTAGACTAGCCGCCATGGCTGATTTCTCCGGGGTATGACGGGCGAGCGGCGCCGCCCACGCGCGGTCCTGCAGAGCCCCGTCGACGACCCCCTTCCCCGTCCCGGGTCCGGACCGCGTCCGGTTGCCCGCCCACGTCCCAGGAGTAGTACCCAGCCATGATTTCCGCCAACGGCCTCGAACTGCGTGCCGGCGCCCGGATCCTGATCGAGTCGGCGAGCTTCAAGGTCGCCCCCGGTGACCGGATCGGCCTGGTCGGGCGCAACGGTGCCGGGAAGACCACGCTCACCAAGGTGCTGGCCGGCGAGGGCATTCCGGCCGCCGGCACGGTGACCCGCTCGGGCGAGGTCGGCTACCTGCCGCAGGACCCGCGCACCGGCGACCTCGACGTGCTGGCCAAGGACCGCATCCTCTCCGCCCGCGGCCTGGACAGCGTGCTGCGCAAGATGCGCGAGAACGAGGAGCGGATGGCGAACGGCAAGGGCGCCACCCGCGAGAACGCGATGAAGAAGTACGCGCGGCTGGAGACCGAGTTCCTCACCAAGGGCGGGTACGCCGCCGAGGCCGAGGCCGCGACCATCGCCGCCGCGCTGGGTCTGCCGGACCGCATCCTCAACCAGCAGCTGCACACCCTCTCCGGCGGTCAGCGCCGCCGCGTCGAGCTGGCCCGGATCCTGTTCTCCGACTCCGACGTGCTGCTGCTCGACGAGCCGACCAACCACCTGGACGCCGACTCGATCGCCTGGCTGCGGGACTTCCTGAAGACCTACAAGGGCGGCTTCATCGTCATCTCGCACGACGTCGACCTGGTCGAGACGGTCGTCAACAAGGTCTTCTACCTGGACGCCAACCGCTCCGCGATCGACGTCTACAACATGGGCTGGAAGCAGTACCAGCAGCAGCGCGAGGACGACGAGAAGCGCCGCAAGCGCGAGCGCGCCAACGCCGAGAAGAAGGCCGCCACGCTGAACGCGCAGGCGGACAAGATGCGCGCCAAGGCGACCAAGACGGTGGCCGCGCAGAACATGGCCCGCCGGGCGGAGAAGCTGCTGGCCGGTCTGGAGACGGTGCGGGCCAACGACAAGGTCGCCAAGCTGCGCTTCCCGGACCCGGCGCCGTGCGGCAAGACCCCGCTCACCGCCAGCGACCTGTCCAAGTCCTACGGCTCGCTGGAGATCTTCGCCGGCGTCGACCTGGCGATCGACCGCGGCTCGCGGGTCGTCGTGCTGGGCCTCAACGGCGCCGGCAAGACCACCCTGCTGCGGATGCTGGCCGGGGTGGAGAAGCCGGACACCGGCGAGGTGATCCCGGGCCACGGCCTGAAGATCGGCTACTACGCCCAGGAACACGAGACGCTGGACGCGGAGCGCACGGTCCTGGAGAACATGCGCTCGGCGGCGCCGGACATGGACCTGGTCCAGGTCCGCAAGATCCTCGGCTCCTTCCTGTTCTCCGGCGACGACGTCGACAAGCCGGCCGGGGTGCTCTCCGGCGGCGAGAAGACCCGGCTCGCGCTGGCCACCCTGGTGGTCTCCAGCGCCAACGTCCTGCTGCTGGACGAGCCGACCAACAACCTGGACCCGGCCAGCCGCGAGGAGATCCTCGGCGCGCTGCACGAGTTCTCCGGTGCGGTCGTGCTGGTCACCCACGACGAGGGCGCGGTCGACGCGCTCCAGCCGGAGCGGATCATCCTGCTCCCGGACGGTGTCGAGGACCTCTGGAGCCCGGCCTACGCGGACCTGGTCACGCTGGCCTGATCGGGCGCCGCGAAGGCCCGGTCGTCCGTACGGGCGACCGGGCCTTCGCCTTCCCGTCCGGCCGGGGGTAGACGTGCACTCCTTTCTTTGGGCCAGAAAAACTAGTCCTTTCGGCGTGTCCGGGAATGAAGCGGTCCCGCATTCCGTTTGAGGAGCTTTCGTCGGCCCGCCGCTCGATCGTGGTCGGGCGCATGCTGCTGATCAGCCCTTTCGCATCGAACGGCCGAACGCCCCCGGGGGCGTGCACTCAGCGTGAGCGCCCTTGTGCGCTCGGATCACCACCGCAGGACCGCCCGTTGCCGACATGGACCTTGTCGAATGGGTGGCCAGGACGCGGTGGATGGGTGATCATGGGAATCTGACCGAGCAACGCTACGAGGAGGCACGGGTGGCCGAGACTCTGAAAAAGGGCAGCCGGGTGACCGGTGCCGCGCGTGAGAAGCTCGCGGCCGATCTCAAGAGGAAGTACGACTCCGGGGCGAGCATTCGCGCCCTCGCGGAGGAGACCGGTCGCTCGTACGGCTTCGTGCACCGCATGCTGAGCGAGTCCGGGGTGATTCTCCGGGGCCGCGGCGGTGCCACGCGGGGCAAGAACAAAGCTCCTGCTGGAGCTGGTTCCTGACGCTTCGTCAATCGACTGGACGGATGACTCGGCGGCAGGGCGCCGACCGGGGGGACGACCGTTGATCGTCCGCCCCCGGCCGGGGCGAACCGGCCGCCGATCGTCATGCCGGGGTCGTCCGCCGGCCCGGTCGTCCGGCGTCCGGAGGCGCCCGCGGGCTGCCCCCTGCCGCCGCGCCGCCAGTTTTGTTACTCTCCGGTAGCCAAGCACCCTCGCCACCGGAGGTCCCCGCATGACCGCTCCCGTCACCGATCCGCAGACCCCGCACCGGGAGCAGGACGGCGTCCGCCTGGAGATCGACGGCGAACTCGCCGTCGTCACCCTCTGTCAGCCCAAGCGGCGCAACGCCCAGTCGCCCGCACTGTGGCGCGCCCTCACCGCGATCGGCCGCGAGCTGCCCGGGACCGTCCGGGTGGTGCTGCTGCGCGCCGAGGGCGTCTCCTTCTCGGCCGGCCTGGACCGCGCGATGTTCACCCCCGAGGGCATCCCCGGCGAGCCCGGCTTCCAGCAGCTGGCCGCCTCCGGCGACCAGGAGCTCGACGCGACCATCGCCGGCTACCAGGAGGCCTTCACCTGGTGGCGCCGCCCCGACCTGGTGACCGTCGCCGCCGTCCAGGGCCACGCCGTCGGCGCGGGCTTCCAGCTGGCCCTCGGCTGCGACCTGCGGGTGGTCGCCGAGGACGTCCAGTTCTCCATGAAGGAGACCTCGCTCGGCCTGGTCCCCGACCTCGCCGGGACCAAGCCGCTGACCGAGCTCGTCGGCTACGCCCGGGCGCTGGAGATCTGCGCCACCGGCCGCTGGATCGGTGCGGCGGAGGCCGCCGCGATCGGCCTGGCCAACCTCGCCGTCCCGGCCGCCGAGCTGGACGCCGCCGCCCGCGACCTCGCCGCCGCCCTGCTCGCCGCCCCGCGCAACGCGGTCATCGAGACCAAGGCCCTGCTCCAGGGCGCCGCCGGCCGCTCCTACGACGAGCAGCGTTCGGCCGAACGGGCGGCGCAGGCCCGCCGGCTGCGCGACCTCGCCGGCATCGGCGACTGACCGGACGCCATCGCACCGGAGGCCCGGCCCGTGGGACGCACCCACGGCGCCGGGCCTCCGGCGTTCGGGCCTTCCGGCTGCTCCGGGGGCGGGATTCGTGGCGAAATGCCAGAGTTGGACCGATTTGCGATATAGCTGGAGCCGCACGACGGGAGATGAGCCATGCCTGACACTCCGACGCCCGCCACCCTGCACAAGAACGCCCCGCACGGTGGCGCCCCGCACACCGCCGTCCCATCGGCGGGTCCGGGCGCCTCCGGCACGGTCGGCGAGCGCGGCCGCACCGCGCTGGCCGTCGGCGTGGTCGAGAAGATCGCCGGGATGGCCGCGCGCGAGATCAACGGCATCCACGCCCTCGGCTCCGGCCTCGCCCGCACCTTCGGGGCGATGCGCGACCGGGTGCCCGGCGGGCGCGGCAGCGTCGGACGCGGCATCAAGGCGGAGGTGGGGGAGAAGCAGACCGCCATCGACATCGCGCTGGTCGTCGAGTACGGCGTCGTCATCCCCGAACTCGCCCGCCAGGTGCGGGAGAACATCATCGACGCGGTCGAGCGGATGACCGGGCTGGAAGTCGTCGAGGTCAACATCGCCGTCAACGACGTCCACCTGCCCGACGAGCCCGACGTCGTCGAGGAGGAGGAAGCACCCTCCTCCGGGCAACGGCCCAAGCTGAAGTAGTCCGGAGCGGTACCGGCGGAAGACGAGGTGGAACGGATGAACCTGGCCATCGTCGGCCTGGTGGTGGGAATGGCCCTCGGCTTCGCCGGATACTTCGGCGGCTTCGCGGCGTTCCTGCTGGTGGCGGTGCTCGGGGCGGCCGGATTCGTGGTCGGCCGCCTGCTGGAGGGCGACATCGAGCCCGGCGAGCTCGGCGAACTGCTGCGCGGCCGCGACCGGCGCCGCTGATGGCGGGCCTCGTCCCGGTCACCGCCCGCCGGGAACCCGGTGCCCGCGGCCGGCTGCGGCTCGCCGACCGCGTCTACGCCCGGATCGCCGCCCGCGCCGCGAGCGAGGCGCTCGCCCACGCCTGGCACGGCCGCACCGCGCGCGGCGGCCCGCCGAAGGTCTCGGCCACCGGCCCCGCGAGCCCGGGCGCCCCGGTCACCGTCCGGGTCTGCGTCGACCTCCCCTTCCCGGCCGACCTCACCGCGCTCGCCCGCGCCGTCCGCGACCGCGTCACCGCCGACACCCGCGCCCTGACCGGCAGCCGGGTCTCCGAGGTCGTCGTGGTGGTCGAGCACCTGGTCCCGGAGACCGCCCGGTGAGCGCCGGTGCACAGGGCTCCGGCCCCGCGGCGGTGCAGGGGGCGCCGACGGCGGCGCCGGCCGGGAAGGTGCGCCGGCCCCGGGCCCCGCGCACCGTGGCCGCCGCCGTGGTGGCCACCGTGCTGCTGGTGGTGGCCGGAGGGCTGCTCTACGACGTGATCGCCGTGCGGACCGGGCACCGGGCCCGGCCGTGGCGCGCGGAGCTGGCCGACGAACTGGCCACCCGGCACCTGGACGACCCGGCCGTGCTGGCCGGCGCCGGTGCGGGCGTGCTGCTCGGCGCCCTGCTGCTCGGGCTCGCCCTCGCGCCCGGGCTGCGCCGCTGGCTGCCGCTGCGCCCGCACGGGGCCACCGCCGCGGCCGTCGACCGCTCCGGGGTGGCCGCCCTGCTGGCCGACCGGGCCGCCGTGCTGCCGGGCGTCGAGCACCTGAGGGTGCGGGTCGGCCGGCGCCGGGTGCGGATCGCGCTGGCCGGCCCGGCCGACCCGGCCTCGGTGCAGCGCCGGCTGCGCGAGGAGCTGGCGGCCGTCGCCCTGGCCCGGCCGCCGCGCCTGGACGTGCGGACGGCGGGCCGGCGCGGGCGCGCGCGGCCGCAGGGGGAACCCGGGCCGGACGCGGAAACCGGGCCGGACGGGGTGACCGGGGCGGACGGGGAGGCGGCGGACGGCCCCGGGAAGGACACCCGGGCCGCGACGGGCGGGGGCGCCGAGTGAGCCGCGGCACGGTCAACCGGCTGCTGCTGGGAGTGGTCGGGGCGGCGCTGCTGGCGGCCGGGGTGCTGGTGCTGGCCGGCGGACTCGACCTGTACGGGCGTCTCGGCGTCGACCCGCCGTCCTGGTGGCCGCTCACCTCGCCCGACCAGCCGGTGGTGAGCGCCGACTCGCGCACCCGGTGGGTGGGCGAGTCCTGGTGGTGGCCGGTGGCGATCGGCGGGCCGGCCGTGGTGGTCGCCGGAACCGCCTGGTGGCTGCTGGCCCAGCTGCGCCGCAGCGGTCCGACGAGCGTGCTGCTGCCCACCCCCGGTGCGCCGGGGCTGCGGCTGCGGCTGCGGACCCGGGCGCTGGAGGAGGCGGTGGAGATCGGGGCGGTGGAGCTGCCGGAGGTCGAGCGGGTGGGCGTCCGGCTGGTGCGCGGCACGCGGCACCCGCGGCTGCGGGCGGCCGTGCGGATGACCCCGGGCGGTGATCCGGCCGCGCTCGCCGAGCACTTCGAGTCCGGCCCGCGCGCCGGGGCGCTGGCCAGCCTGGGCCTGCCGGACCTGCCCGCCGACCTGCGGATCCGGGTGGTCGCGGCCCGGCCCGAGGTGACCGGGCGGCGCCGCCGCCGCGGCCGGCGGCCGCGGGTGGTCTGACGCCGCCCGGTGGTGCTCAGAGCCCGCGCAGCGCGCCGCCGTCGACGGGGACCATGACCCCGGTGAGGTAGGAGGCGGCGGGGGAGAGCAGGAAGGCGGCGACCTTGCCGAACTCCTCGGGGGTGCCGTAGCGGCCGAGCGGGATGTCGGCGCTGTTGCGGGCGCGGGCGGCCTCGGGGTCGCCGCCGAGGGCGTCGAGCTCGCGCACCCGGTCGGTGTCGATCCGGGCCGGCAGCAGACCGACCACCCGGATGCCGCGCGGGCCGAGCTCGTCGGCGAGCGACTTGGCGGCCATCGCGAGGCCGGGGCGCAGCCCGTTGGAGATGCCGAGGCCGGCGATGGGCTGGCGGACGGAGCCGGAGAGCACGAAGCCGATCACCCCGCCCTCGCCGAGCGTGCCGGCGGCGGCGCGGGCGATCCGCAGGGCGCCGAGGAAGACCGCGTCGAAGGCCTCCCGCCAGGCCTCCTCGGGCGCGGCGGCCACCGTGCCGGCCTGCGGGCCGCCGACGCTGATCAGCACGCCGTCCAGCCGGCCGAAGCGCTCGACGGCGGCCGTCAGCAGCCGTTCGGCGGTGGCCGGGTCGGCGTTGTCGGCCACCAGCCCGTGCACGGCCTCCGGTCCGCCGCCGAGCCCGGCGAGTTCGGCGACCGCCGCCTCGACGGCCGCCGGCCTGCGGCCGGTGACCAGCACCCGGGCGCCGTCCGCGGCGAGCTCCCGGGCGGTGGCCAGCCCCAGGCCCCGGGTCGCGCCGGTGACCACGTACACCTTGTTCTGCAGTCCAAGATCCATGGGGCCATCCTGCCGCGTCGGCCGGGGCGGCGGGTACGCCGGCCGCCCGTGGCGTTGGCGTTGACGCGGGCGTCAAGGTCTACCGTCGTTCCCGGCGGCGTTCGAACAGCGGCCGGAAGGGCAGGGTCCGGACATGCGGATCGGTGAACTGGCGAAGCGGGCGGGGACCACCACCCGGGCACTGCGGTACTACGAGCAGCTCGGGCTGCTCCCGGCCCGGCGGGCCGGCAACGGCTACCGCGCGTACGGCGAGGAGGACCTGCGGCTGCTGCGGCAGATCCGCACCCTTCAGGACTTCGGCTTCGGCCTGGAGGAGACCAGGCCGTTCGTCGAGTGCCTGCAGGCCGGGCACCCGCACGGCGATTCCTGCCCGGCCTCGCTGGAGGTCTACCGGAAGAAGCTGTCCGAGCTGGACGAGTGCATCGCCCGGCTGCAGGAGGTCAGGGCCCGGGTGTCCGCGCAGTACGCCCGGGCCGAGCGGGAGCGCGACGCGCTCGCCGCGGGGGCCTCCGCGGAGCCGCCGCAGTGCGAGTGGGCCGTACCGGCGGCCCCCGACCGGGACGAGTGGGAGAAGAGGTAGGCCATGGTGCAGATCACAGGGGTGGCGGCGGTGACGGACGAGACCTTCGCCGCCGAGGTGCTGGCGGCCGACGGGCCGGTGCTGGTGGACTTCACGGCGGACTGGTGCCCGCCGTGCCGCCAGATGGTGCCGGTGCTGGCGGACATCGCCCGGGAGGAGGCGCACCGGCTGACCGTGGTCAGCCTGGACGTCGACCACAACCCGCAGACCCAGGCGGCGTACGGGGTGCTGTCGATGCCGACGCTGATGGTGTTCCGCGGCGGCGAGCCGGTGAAGTCGGTCGTCGGCGCCCGGGCCAAGGCCCGGCTGCTGCGCGAACTGGACGACGTGCTCTGACGGGGTCCCCGGCGGCCGCGGTCCGGGCGGGCGGGGCTCAGGCCGGGACGGCGACCGCGACGCCCTCGGCCCCGGCGGCCTCCTTGCGGCGGTCCCTGGCCTCGCGCCGGGCCATCACCACGAAGCCGACCGGGATCATCGCGGTGAACAGCCACCACTGGATCGCGTACGCCATGTGCGGTCCGATGTCGGAGTGGTTGGGCTCGGGCAGCAGCTCGGGCTGCTCCGCCGGGGCCGGCTCGGTGGCGGTGAGCTCCAGGTAGCCGCCGAGCAGGGCGGCGCCGCTCTCCTTGGCCTGCTGGCCGGTGCTGATCAGGTTGAACTGCCGGTCCGGCAGTCCGGCCCGGTCCTTGAGGCTGCCGGAGGCGGTCTCGTCGGCGCGCAGCCGGCCGGTCAGGGCGACCTGGCCGGCCGGTGCGGCCGGGACGGCCGGGTAGTCGGTGGCGGAGGTGCCGGAGGGCACCCAGCCGCGGTTGACCAGGACGGTGCCCGCGCCGTCGGCCAGCACCAGCGGGGTGACCACGAAGTAGCCGATCTTGTCCCCGCTGGAGTCGGTCCGCTTGCGGACCACGAACTCGTGCGCCGGGTCGTACGTACCGGTGGCCGTCACGGGCCGCCAGGTGAGGCTCCTGGGCACGGCGAAGCCGGGCGCCGCCGACAGGGTGTCGTAGGGCACCGGCCCGGCGGTGAGGGCCTGGGCGATCAGCTCGTTGCGGTCCACCCGCGCCTCGTGGCGGTGCAGCTGCCAGAACCCCAGCCGGATGGTCGTGGGGATCAGCAGCAGGGCGATCAGCAGGGCGATCAGCCAGCGCCGGGAGAGCAGAAAACGGTACACATGGGCACGGTACGCCCTGCTCACAACCGGCTCACGCACCGGGGTGCGGGGCGACCTCGCGCAGCAGCTGGAGGAAGGCGTCCTCGCCGACGACGGGGGTGCCGACCTCGCGGGCCTTGCGGGCCTTGCCGCTCCAGCTGTCCGGCTCGTTGGTGACCAGCAGGCTGGTGAGCCGGCTCACCGAGGTGGCGATGTGCAGGCCGGCCTCGACGGCGCGGTCCTCCAGCAGCTCGCGGTCGGTGGCGGTGTCGCCGGTGAACGCCACCCGCATGCCCTGGACGAGCGGCTTGCCGTCCTCCCAGCGCCCGGGGTTCGGGTACGGGCACGGCGGGCGCTTCCTGGCCTGCCGGTAGGCGGCGCCGGTCCAGGAGGCCCGGGCGGGGGAGGCGGGCGCGTCCTCGCCGAGGTCCGTGACGGCCACGCAGGACTGCAGCGGCAGCGGGACGCCCCCCGAGCGGGCCAGCGCCAGGCTGGGGCGGAACGCCTCGGCGAGCACCCGGGCGTCGTCCAGCGCGTTGTGCGCCCGGAGCTGGTGGACGCCGAAGTGCGCGGCCAGCGAGGACAGCTTGCCGTTGGGCAGCGGCAGCCGCAGGTCCCGGGCCAGCACCATGGTGCACAGCCGCTGCTCGACCGGGGCGCGCAGGCCGGCCCGGGAGAACTCGCGGGAGATCATGTTCCAGTCGAAGAGCGCGTTGTGGGCGACCATCACCCGGCCGCGCAGCCGCTCGGCGAACTCCTCGGCGATCTCCGGGAAGGTGGGCGCGCCGGCCAGCTGGTCGTCGGTGAGGCCGTGGATCCAGACCGGGCCGGGATCGCGCTCCGGGTTGACCAGGGTGTACCAGTGGTCGGTGACGTCGCCGTCCTCGTCCAGCTGGTAGACGCCCGCCGAGATGACGCGGTCCGTGCGGCCGAGGCCGGTGGTCTCGACGTCGACCACCGCGAAGCCGCCGGCGGGTGCGGCGGAGCGCTGGGCCGGGACCGCGGCGGTCCGCGGTGCTGCGCCGGGGGTCTCGGGCTGGATCGCGTACATGGTCCAACAGGATAAGGCCCGCCGCCGACCGCGGACGGTCCTTCGCCGGCGGCGGGGGTCCTTCGGAAGGTCGGTCGCAGGGGCCCGGAATAGAGTGGACGGTGCAGTCGTCGTACATCCGGTCGATTGTTCTCCGGTCGCCCGCGACACCCCTGCGGGCACCTCTGCGAAGGACGAACCCCCATGCGTGCCACGGTCATCCACGGTCCCCACGACATCCGGATCGAGGAGGTGCCGGACGCGGCGGTGCGGCAACCGACCGACGCGGTGGTGCGGGTGGTGAACGCCTGCATCTGCGGCAGCGACCTGTGGGCGTACCGGGGCGTCGCCTCGCGGGTGGCCGGGCAGCGGATCGGGCACGAGTTCCTCGGCGTGGTGGAGGAGACCGGCGCCGAGGTGCGCGGCTTCCGCCGGGGCGATCTCGTGGTGGCGCCGTTCGTCTGGTCGGACGGCACCTGTGACTTCTGTCGCGAGGGCCTGCAGACCTCCTGCCCGCACGGCGGCTTCTGGGGCCAGGTCGGCTCGGACGGCGGCCAGGGCGAGGCGGTGCGCGTCCCGTTCGCGGACGGCACCCTGGTCAAGCTGCCCAAGGAGGCGCAGGGCGACGAGAAGCTGCTGCCGGGACTGCTGGCGCTGTCCGACGTGATGGCGACCGGGCACCACGCGGCCGTCTCGGCGCGGGTGCGGCCGGGCGTCACGGTGGCGGTGGTCGGCGACGGCGCGGTGGGCCTGTGCGGGGTGCTGGCCGCCTCCCGGCTGGGCGCCGGGCGGATCATCGCGCTGGGGCGGCACACCGCCCGCACTGACCTGGCCCGCCGGTTCGGCGCGACCGACGTGGTGGCCGAGCGTGGCGAGGCGGCGATCGAGGCGGTCCGGGAGCTGACCGGCGGGCAGGGCGCGCACGCGGTGCTGGAGGCGGTCGGCACCGAGGAGTCGATGCGCACCGCGGTCTCGATCGCCCGGGACGGCGGCGCGGTCGGCTACGTGGGCGTGCCGCACGGCGGCAGCGCGGGCGTCGACATCGGGCAGATGTTCGGCCGGAACGTCTCGCTGGGCGGCGGCGTCGCGCCGGCCCGCGCCTACATCCCCGAGCTGCTGCCGGACGTCCTGTCCGGGGCGATCGAGCCGGGCCTGGTCTTCGACCGCACGGTGGACCTCGACGGCGTCCCGGACGGCTACCGGGCGATGGACGACCGTTCGGCCCTGAAGGTGCGGATCGCTTTCTGACGCGTCGACGTTGACGGGTGACCAGGGGTGGTCCGGCGGGCCGGGCCACCCCTCATTCATGCCCGGACGGGTGGTTTTCGGTCATTCGACTACGGCGGAGGGGTGAAGGCCTGTCCGGCCACGGTCAAACTCTTCCGGGTGAAATCCGGCACTCCCGGCATGGCGCGGCGCGCAGACTGCTTGTGACTTCGCTCACGTTCGATCGTTTCCACTGGTGCGACCGCTACGCCGAAGGAGTGAGGAGTCAGAGTGGAATCGCCGCCGATCACCACCACCCCCAGCGAAACCCAACTCATCGAGGAGAGCGCGGAGTTCCGCACCCTCCGGCGCTCGTTCCGGAACTTCGCGTTCCCGGTCACCATCGGTTTCGTGCTCTGGTACCTGCTCTACGTGCTGCTCTCCGGCTACGCCCCCGCCCTGATGGGCACCCGGGTGGCCGGGCACATCAACGTCGCCCTCGCGCTCGGGCTGATGCAGTTCGTCACCACCTTCGCCATCGCCGCCTGGTACGCGCACTACGCCGACCGGAGGATCGACCCCGGCGCGTCCGCGATCCGCGAGGCGCGCGGTGCGGTCGTCCACGCCCCCCGGGAGGCCGCCGAATGAACCTGCTCGCCAGCTCCGCCACCGACCACCGCGGCCTCACCATGGCCCTGTTCGGGCTCTTCGTGCTCGCCACCCTCGGCATCACCGTCTGGGCCGGCCGGCAGACCAAGGACGCCGCCGACTTCTACGCCGGCGGCCGCGCCTTCTCCGGCTTCCAGAACGGCCTCGCCATCTCCGGCGACTACATGTCCGCCGCGTCCTTCCTGGGCATCGCCGGCGCCATCGCGCTGTTCGGCTACGACGGCTTCCTCTACTCCATCGGCTTCCTGGTCGCCTGGCTGGTCGCGCTGCTGCTGGTCGCCGAACCGCTGCGCAACTCCGGCCGCTACACCATGGCCGACGTGCTGGCCTTCCGGATGCGCCAGCGCCCGGTGCGCACCGCCGCCGGCATCTCCACCATCGTGGTGTCGATCTTCTACCTGCTCGCCCAGATGGTCGGCGCCGGCAGCCTGGTCGCTCTGCTCCTCGGGGTCAGCGGCGACGCCGCCAAGCGCTGGACCATCGTCGCGGTCGGCGCGCTGATGGTCCTCTACGTCGCCCTGGGCGGCATGAAGGGCACCACCTGGGTGCAGATCGTCAAGGCGGTGCTGCTGATCGCCGGCACCGCGCTGATGACCGTCCTGGTGCTGGCCAAGTACCACTTCGACCTCTCCGCCCTGCTCGGCGCCGCCGCCGCCGCCAGCGGCAAGGCCGACGCCTTCCTCGAACCGGGGCTGAAGTACGGCGTCACCGAGATCAGCAAGCTCGACTTCCTCAGCCTCGGCCTCGCCCTGGTGCTCGGCACCGCCGGGCTGCCGCACATCCTGGTCCGCTTCTACACCGTGCCCACCGCCAAGGCCGCCCGGAAGTCGGTGCTCTGGGCGATCGGCATCATCGGCGGCTTCTACCTGATGACCCTCGCGCTCGGCTTCGGCGCCGCCGCCCTGGTCGGCCCCAAGGCGATCAAGGCCGCCAACGCGGCCGGCAACACCGCCGCCCCGCAGCTCGCCGAGCAGCTCGGCGGCGGCCCGGGCACCACCGGCGGGGCGGTGCTGCTCGCGGTGATCTCCGCGGTCGCCTTCGCCACCATCCTCGCCGTCGTCGCCGGGCTGACCCTCGCCTCCTCGGCCTCCTTCGCCCATGACCTCTACGCCAACGTGTTCCGGCGCGGCAAGGTCTCCGAGCGCGAGGAGGTGCGCGTCGCCAAGTGGGCCGCCGCCGCCATCGGCGCGGTGGCGATCGTGCTGAGCCTGTTCGCCGACAAGCTCAACGCCGCCGCCCTGGTCGCCCTGGCCTTCGCGGTCGCCGCCTCGGCGAACCTGCCCACCCTGCTGTACTCGCTGTTCTGGAAGCGCTTCACCACCACCGGCGCGGTCAGCTCGGTCTACGCCGGACTGTTCTCCTCGGTGCTGCTGGTGGTCTTCTCCCCGGTCGTCTCGGGCGGGAAGAACGCGCTCCTCCCGCACGCCGACTTCCACTGGTTCCCGCTGGAGAACCCCGGCCTGGTCTCCATCCCGGTGGGCTTCGCGGCGGGCTGGGTCGGCACCGTGCTCTCCCGCCGCGAGGCCGATCCGGCGAAGTACGCTGAACTGGAGGTCCGCTCGCTGACCGGGCTGGGCGCCCACTGACCGACGGGTGGTGACTAAGCTGGCCCGGTCCCGCCGTGACGGCGGCCGGGCCGGCCGCCCCCGGCGGCACCTCACTCGGGAAGGGACCGCCGTGCTGCTCGACACCTTCGGCCGCCGCGCCGTCGACCTGCGGGTCTCCCTCACCGACCGGTGCAATCTGCGCTGCACCTACTGCATGCCCGAGGAGGGCCTGCAGTGGCTGACCCGGCCCGAGCTGCTCACCGACGAGGAGATCGTCCGGCTGGTGGGCCTCGCCGTGCGCGACCTCGGCGTGCGGGAGGTCCGCTTCACCGGCGGCGAGCCGCTGCTGCGCCCCGGGGTGGTCGGCATCGTCGAGGCCTGCGCGGCCCTCGACCCGCGCCCGGAGCTCTCGCTCACCACCAACGGCATCGGCCTCGCCCGTACCGCGACGGCGCTGCGGGCGGCGGGCCTGGACCGGGTGAACGTCTCGCTCGACACCCTCGACGAGTCCACCTTCCACACCCTCACCCGGCGCCGGCGCCTCCACGACGTGCTGGCCGGCCTGGCCGCCGCCGAGGCCGCCGGGCTCACCCCGGTCAAGCTCAACGCGGTGCTGATGCGCGGCGTCAACGAGCACGAGGCGCCCGAGCTGCTCGCCTGGTGCCTGGAGCGCGGCTACGAGCTGCGGTTCATCGAGCAGATGCCGCTGGACGCCCAGCACGGCTGGGACCGCTCCGCGATGATCACCGCCGGGGAGATCCTGGAGCGGCTGTCCGCCCGGTTCACCCTCACCCCCGAGCCCTCCGCCGCCCGCGGCGCGGCCCCCGCCGAACGCTGGCTGGTGGACGGCGGCCCGGGGCGGGTCGGCGTGATCGCCTCGGTGACCCGCCCGTTCTGCCGCGCCTGCGACCGCACCCGGCTCACCGCCGACGGCCAGGTCCGCAACTGCCTGTTCGCCACCGGGGAGACCGACCTGCGCACCGCCCTGCGCTCGGGCGCCGACGACGCCGAACTGGCCGCGCTGTGGCGGGCCGCGATGTGGGGCAAGAAGGCCGGTGCCGGGATCGACGACCCGGACTTCCACCAGCCGCAGCGGCCGATGTCGGCCATCGGCGGCTGAGGATCAGTCCTCCGCGGGGGTCCACTCGGCGAAGGCCGTGACCTCCTTGAGGAAGCCGCGCACGCCGAGGAACTGCGAGAGGTGCTCGCGGTGCTCGTCGCAGGCCAGCCAGGTCTTCCGGCGGTCCGGGGTGTGCAGCTTGGGGTTGTTCCACACCAGCACCCAGACCGCGTCCGCGCGGCAGCCCTTGGCGGAGCAGATCGGGGTCTGCGGCTGGGGGGCGTCGGGGAGCAGCATCGGCGGTCGTCCTCGGGCGGTCGGCGGGGCGTGGTCACCGCCAGTCTGTCACGCACCGGGGGGCCGGGAGAAAGTGCGCATGGCGACGCCGGGCAGCCACGGGGGGAGCCGCCCGGCGTCGGTCCGTCGCTCCGACGGGGGATGCGGAGCGCGTACGCAGTATGTCACGGCCCGGGGTGGGTATGGGGAGGTCTTGCATGATTAATCTGAGCTTCTTTTGAGCTTTCCGGCCCGACAAGGGGTGGATAGTGGCTCAAAACGGACGGTCAGCTCCGGCCCTGTGAAGAATCGGTGGGCACACGCCCGGCCCCATCAGCACCCTGCGTCACATCCGCACCGAGCGGACCGGCGCCGCCGGGGCCCAGCATCAGCGGCGTGGTGGGCGGCACGTCGAAGGTGGACGGCAGACCCGGGGCCCGCTCCCGGCCCGCGTTGGCGAGCAGCACCGCGAAGTACGGCAGCAGCACCCCGCCCGCCAGGGCGGCGAAAGCCAGCCATCGCTGGACGTCCCACAGCACCACCGCGAGCAGCACGCAGACCGTCCGCAGCAGCATCGAGGCCACGTACCGGCGCTGCCGCCCGCGGACGTCCTCGCTGAGGCTGCTGCGGGCCCCCGTGATCCGGTAGACCCGACCGCCGTCGGCACTCTTGCCCATGTCCCAAACCGCCCTCGTCCACGCACCCGCGCGCCTCGCCGCGCTGCCGTCTCACGGTACGCCGGGAGGGCACCGGCGACGAGACCGGGTCCGCGAGCGTCCCCCGATCGGCCCCCGTCAGTCCCGGGAGAGGTACTGCGGCGGCACCGCGTCCGTCAGCCAGACCCCGTTGGCGCTCACCCGGAACTCGTGGCCCGCCGCCGCCATCGCGGCCGCGTCCACCCGGAGCACCACCGGCCGGCCGTGCCGGGCGCCCACCCGGGTGGCGGTTTCGGTGTCCGCCGACAGGTGGACGTCCCGGCGGGCCATCGGGCGCAGCCCCTCGTGGAGGATCGCCGCCAGGCTGCGGGTCGCGGTGCCGTGGAACAGCACCGGCGGGGGCTCGGTGGCGGCCAGACCGAGGTCGACCGCCACCGTGTGCCCCTGGCTGGCCCGGATCGACAGGCCGTCCGGCGAGTAGGCGAAGCGGCGCTTGTTGTTGGTCGCCACCACGTGGTCCAGCTCGGCCCTGGTCAGCCGGGTGCCCCGGGCCGCCAGCGCGCCGAGCAGCACGTCCACCCGCACCCAGCCGGCCGCGTCCAGGGCGATCCCCACCCGGCCCGGGTCGTGCCGCAGGATGCCCGACAGCATCCTGCTGGTCCTCACCACGCGCCTCTCGTCCACGCCTGTCGTTCCTCTCCGGTCGGGCCGCCCGACTACGAGGCCTGGCTGACCGAGCTCATGTTGAATCCGGGAACCCGGACCGGCGGCATCGCCGCCCGGGTGAACCAGTCGCTCCACTCGCGCGGCAGGCAGCGCTCCGTGCGGCCGACCTCGGTGATCCGGCCGAGCAGGTCCACCGGCGACTCGTTGAAGCGGAAGTTGTTGACCGCCCCGACCACCTCGCCGTTCTCCACCAGGTAGACGCCGTCCCGGGTCAGGCCGGTCAGCAGCAGCGTCGCCGGGTCCACCTCGCGGATGTACCAGAGGCAGGTGAGCAGCAGGCCGCGCTCGGTCCGGGCGATCATCTCCTCCAGCGTCGGCGCGTCCTGCTGACCGGCCGTCTCCAGCACGAGGTTGCCGACCTCCGGGCGCACCGGCAGCCCGGCCAGGGCCGCCGAGTGCCGGTTCGTGACCAGGCCGGTCAGCTCGCCGTCGCGGATCCAGTCGGTGGCGGTCAGCGGCAGACCGTTGTCGAACACCGAGGACTCGCCCTCACCGCCGGAGGCCAGCACGAACGGCGCGCACTCCAGGCCCGGCTCGTGCGGGTCGGAGCGCAGCGTCAGCGGCAGCCCGGCCAGCTTCTCGCCGATCCGCGTCCCGCCGCCGGGCCTGGAGAAGACCGTGCGGCCCTCGAAGGCGTCCCGGCCGCCGGCCGACCACGACAGGTACACCATCAGGTCGGCGACGGCGGACGGCGGCAGCAGCGTCTCGTAGCGGCCGGCCGGCAGGTCGATCCGGCGGCTGCCCCAGCCGAGCCGCCGGGTCGCCTCGGCGTGCAGGGCGGCGACGTCCACGTCGGAGAAGTCCCGGGTGGAGGCACCGGTCCAGGCCGAGCCGGACAGGTCGGCGGTCTTGGCGTTCAGCTCGACCGTGCCGGTCGGCTGGTCGTGGCGCAGCCGCAGACCGGTGGAGGTGCCCAGGTAGCTGGTGACCAGCTCGTGCCGGGCGAAGCCGTACAGCAGCTCGCCCTGCTCGGCGGCGCGGGCGAAGGCCCGGCCGAGGGCCGGTCCGAACTCCTCGAACACGGCGACCGAGGTCTCGGCGGGCGGCTCGGTGAAGTGCGGCGAGTTCCGCTGCTCGGCCGCGGTGACCAGCGGCTGCGCGTCCTCGGCCGGGCCGGCCGCGCGGGCGGCCGCCTCGGCGGCCCGCACCAGGTCCGCCACCTCCTGCGGGCCGACGGCCTCGCGGGAGACCACGCCGGAGGCGGTGCCCTCGGCGCCGGCCACCGTGGCGATCACGGTGAGCCGCCGGCCCCGGGTGACGCCGTTGGTGGTGAGCGCGTTGCCGGCCCAGCGCAGGTTGGCGGTCGACTCCTCGTCGGCGATCACCACGCAGCCGTCGGCGCGGGAGAGGCCGAGCGCCAGCTCGACGAGTTCGTGGGGCTGCGTCGTCGCGGTCATCAGTGACCCGCCTCCTGCTGGGTGTTGAGCACGTTGACGTTGCGGAACAGCGCCGAGGGGCAGCCGTGGCTGACCGCGGCGACCTGGCCGGGCTGCGCCTTGCCGCAGTTGAAGGCACCGCCCAGGACGTAGGTCTGCGGGCCGCCGACGGCCGCCATCGAGCCCCAGAAGTCGGTGGTGGTGGCCTGGTAGGCGAAGTCCTTCACCTGGCCCGCGAGTTCGCCGTTCTTGATGGCGTAGGCGCGCTGGCCGGTGAACTGGAAGTTGTACCGCTGCATGTCGATCGACCACGAACGGTCTCCGACGATGTAGAGGCCGTTCTCGACGCCCGCGAACAGGCCCTCGGTGGACGGGCCGCCCTCGGCCGGGCGCAGCGAGACATTGGCCATCCGCTGCACCGGGACGTGCGCGGGGGAGTCCGCGAAGGCGCAGCCGTTGGAGCGCTCGAAGCCCTTGAGCTTCGCCATCGCGCGGTCGAGCTGGTAGCCGACCAGCACACCGTCCTTGACGAGGTCCCAGGACTGCGCGGCCACCCCCTCGTCGTCGTAGCCGACGGTGGACAGCCCGTGCTCGGCGGTGCGGTCGCCGGTGACGTGCATCAGCTCCGAGCCGTACTGCAGCGAGCCGAGCTTGTCGAAGGTGGCGAAGGAGGTGCCCGCGTAGGCGGCCTCGTAGCCGAGGGCGCGGTCCAGCTCGGTGGCGTGGCCGATCGACTCGTGGATGGTCAGCCAGAGGTTGGACGGGTCGATCACCAGGTCGTAGCGGCCCGGCTCGACGCTCGGCGCCTTCATCTTCTCGGCCAGCAGGACGGGCAGTCCGGCGAGCTCGGCGTCCCAGTCCCACCCGGTGCCCGTCAGGTACTCCCAGCCGCGCCCGGCCGGCGGCGCCAGGGTGCGCATCGAGTCGAAGGCGCCGGTGCGCCCGTCCACCGAGGTGGCCTCCAGCACCGGGTGCAGCCGCACCCGCTGCTGGGTGGTGACGGTCCCGGAGGTGTCCGCGTAGAACTTGTTCTCCTGGACGGTCAGCAGGGTCGCCTGGACGTGCGAGACGCCCTCGGCGGCCAGCAGCCGGGTGCTCCACTCGGCGAGCAGCGCCGTCTTCTCGGCGTCCGGCACCTCGAAGGGGTTCACGTCGTAGGCGGAGACCCAGGTGACGTCGCGGTGCACCGGCTCGTCGGCCAGCTCGACCCGCTGCGCCGATCCCGCCGCGCGGCTGATCCCGCCGGAGAGCCCGGCCACCGCGACGGCCTGCCCGGCCACCCGGGCCGCCGCGTCCGGGGTGAGGTCCACCCCGGCGGCGAAGCCCCAGGCGCCGTCCAGCAGCACCCGCACGGCGAAGCCGAGCTGGACGCTGTCGGAGGTGCCGGACGGGCGGGCGTCGCGCAGCCGCCAGGAGGCGCTGCGCACCTGCTCCAGGCGGAAGTCGGCGTGCGTGGCACCGAGTTCGCGGGCCCGGGTGAGGGCGGCGTCGGCGAGGGCGTGCAGCGGGTGGCCGAGGAAGAGCGGGTCGACGGCGCGCGCGGCGCCGCCGCGGGGCGCGGGCGTGCTGGTCGGGGGCAGCGGAGGCAATCGGGCTCCCTGGTCGGGCGGACGGCGGTGCGGCGCCCCGATACGGACAAGGGCACCCGAACCGCATCATTGCCCGTCAAGGGGGTTTCGGCCAGCGCATTTCCGGTGCGGCGGCCAGACCCTAGCGAACGCCCTCCCACCAGCCGTCCAGCTCCGGCGGGTTGTCGACGTCCACCCGCTCGCCGGGGCGCGGGACCGCCAGCGGCACGCCGTGCTCCTTGGCGGCCACCAGCAGCCGCTCGACCGGCTCGGCCCACGGGTGCAGCCCCAGGTTGAAGGTGCACCAGTGCACCGGCAGCAGCAGTCCGGCGTTCAGCTCCCGGTGGGCGAGGACGGCGTCCTCGGGCGTCATGTGGATGTCCGCCCAGGCCGGGTCGTAGGCGCCGACCTGGACGAGCGCGGCGTCGAACGGGCCGTGCGCGGCGCCGATCCGCGCGTAGCCCTCGAAGTAGCCGGAGTCGCCGGTGTAGTAGACCTTGCGGCCCGGCCCGGCGATCACCCAGGAGCCCCACAGGGTGGTGTTGCGGGTCAGCCCGCGGCCGGAGAAGTGATGGGCGGCGGTCAGCGTGAGCGCCAGGTCACCGAGGGTGCAGGTCTCGTCCCAGTCCAGCTCGATGATCCGGTGTTCGGGCACGCCCCAGCGGCGCAGGTGGGCGCCGATGCCGAGCGGCACCGCGAACGGCGCGGACTGGCTGCGCACCAGCCGCCGGACCGTCGCCATGTCCAGGTGGTCGTAGTGGTCGTGCGAGATGAGCACCGCGTCCACCTGCGGCAGCTCCTCCAGCTCCACCGGCACGGGGTGCAGCCGGCGCGGGCCGACCTGCGCGGCGGGGGAGCAGCGCTCGCTCCAGACCGGGTCGAGCAGCACCCGCGAACCCTCGATCTCCACCAGCGCCGAGGCGTGCCCGTACCAGGTGACCGCCACGCCCTCGGCGGCCGGGCCCGCGGCGTCGGCCGGGCGGACGGTGGGCACCGGCCGGCCCGGCGTGCGGCCCTCGCGCTGGAACAGCGCCCGGCGCACCGTGCCCGGGTCGATGCCGGCCGGCGCGGACGCCCGGGCCAGCACGGAGGGCGCGTTGTGGAAGACGCCGTCGCGGTACTGGGGGGAGTTGCGCAGCCGCTCCTCCCGTTCGCCGTCCGGCCGGCGGCCGAACGCCGCCGGGAGGTCGCGCAGCGCCCAGGCGACCGCTCCCGCGCCGACCGCCAGTGCGGCCAGGGCCGCCAGTCGTCCGCGCCGATGGGTGGTCCCGGCCCGTGCCTCGCTCATTGCGCGCTCCGCCTCCGCTCGTCACCGGGGCCGGTTACCGGCTGCGGGCCGCTGCGGGCCCGGTGCGGCGGCCCCGGCGTGGTGCCGCACCAGGGGCACAACGGGCATGCCCCGTCGTCGGGTTCCCGGACGACCGGCTCAGTGGACACGACAACGTGGCGGGGACCGGCGGGCGCATAGCGGGAAGCCGGCCGGACACGGATTGTCGGGTACCGACAGTTCCGTCGGTGCGGCGCTGTGGGAGACCGATTCGTCGCGGCGCCGGAACGACCGATAGCGTCAAGCATCGCGTACTCGTTGCGACGTACGCGGACATCACGCAGTGGCGCGCGGGCATCACGGCGTGCGCACCCAACGGAGAGAGGTGGATCGTTGAGCCGCTCGGTTCTCGTCACCGGAGGCAACCGGGGCATCGGCCTCGCGATCGCCCAGGCCTTCGCCGAGGCGGGCGACAAGGTCGCCATCACCAGCCGGTCGGGTGAGGTGCCCGAGCAGCTGGCCAAGTACGACGTGCTCGCGGTGCGCTGCGACATCACCGACAGCGCCCAGGTGGACGCCGCCCTGACCGAGGTCGAGGCCGCGCACGGCGCCGTCGAGGTGCTGGTCGCCAACGCCGGGATCACCAACGACACCCTGCTGCTGCGGATGTCGGAGGAGGCCTTCACGTCCGTCCTGGACACCAACCTCACCGGGACCTTCCGCGTCGTGAAGCGCGCGTCCAAGCTGATGATGCGCGCCCGCAAGGGCCGGATCGTGCTGATCTCCTCGGTCGTCGGCCTCTCCGGCTCCCCGGGCCAGGCCAACTACGCCGCGTCCAAGGCGGGCCTGGTCGGCTTCGCCCGTTCGCTGGCCCGCGAGCTGGGCCCGCGCAACATCACCGTCAACGTGGTCGCCCCCGGCTTCGTGGACACCGACATGACCGCGGTGCTCAGCGACGAGCGCCGCGCGGAGATCGTCGCCGGCGTGCCCCTGGGCCGCTACGCGGCGCCCGCCGAGGTCGCTTCCACCGTGCGGTTCCTCGGTTCGGACGAGGCCGCGTACATCACCGGAGCCGTCATTCCCGTCGACGGCGGATTGGGCATGGGTCACTGAGACATGAGCGGAATCCTTGAGGGCAAGCGCATCCTCATCACCGGTGTGCTGCTGGAGTCCTCCATCGCCTTCCACGCCGCCAAGCTGGCCCAGGAGCAGGGCGCCGAGGTCATCCTGACCGCCTTCCCGCGGCCGAGCCTGACCGAGCGCGTCGCCAAGAAGCTGCCGAACCCGGTCAAGGTCCTGGAGCTGGACGTCTCCAACCCGGAGCAGCTGGCCGGCATCGCCGACCAGGTGCGCGAGCACCTGCCGAGCCTGGACGGCATCGTCCACTCGATCGGCTTCGCCCCGCAGGACGCCCTGGGCGGCAACTTCCTGAACACGCCGTGGGAGTCCGTGGCCACCGCCATGCACGTCTCGGCGTACTCGCTGAAGTCGCTGACCACGGCGCTGCTGCCGCTGATGCAGGACGGCGGCTCGGTCGTCGGCCTCACCTTCGACGCGCAGTTCGCCTGGCCGCAGTACGACTGGATGGGCCCGGCGAAGGCCGCCCTGGAGTCCACCAACCGCTACCTGGCCCGCTACCTGGGCGAGCGGGACATCCGCTGCAACCTGGTCTCGGCCGGCCCGCTCGGCTCGATGGCCGCCAAGTCCATCCCGGGCTTCGGCGACCTGGCCGCCACCTGGGACAACCGCTCGCCGATGAAGTGGGACCTGAACGACCCGGAGCCGGCCGGCCGCGGCATCGTCGCCCTGCTGTCGGACTGGTTCCCGAAGACCACCGGCGAGATCATCCACGTCGACGGCGGCCTGCACGCCATCGGCGCCTGACGCCTCCCGTTCACGCCGCTGCCCGGCACCCCTCCCGAGGAGGAGGGGTGCCGGGCAGCGGCGTCGGTGCTACCGGGGTGCTACCGGCTCGCAGCCGTAGTGGGCGGCCATCGCGTTGGCCCAGGCGCGGAAGGCGGGGGCTTCGAGGGCCGGGGGCGCATCGGCGATCGAGCGCCCGAAGGCCTGCAGCGTGAGGGTGCCGGTTCCGCAGGGCGCGGCCACGGTACTTCCGTTGCCGGTGCCCCGCCAGCCGTCCGCCAGTGGTTCCAGCGGCTTGTCGTCGACGTGCAGGGCGAAGCCCGGGTAGCGGGTGTCGAGGGTGGCGGTGAACTCGTAGAGCGGCTGCTGCCGGGTACCGCTGTGGATCCAGCAGGTCTGCACCGGTGCCGAGGGGCTGCTGATGTCCTGGACGGCCGAGGGCGGGAGCGTGCCGGTGGCGGTGGCCCCCGGGACCCCGCAGAGCTTCCCGTCCTCGACGGGCCGCGCGAGCTGTTCGCCGGTGGTCAGGTGGACGTCGGGGACCTGCGCCGAGCCGCAGCCGGAGCGGCGGGCGACCGCTGCCGCGAAGTCGGCGGCCAGCCGGGCCAGGTCCTGCCGAGCCCCGGGCGACGCGGTCGTGTCCGCCCGGACGGACTGGTAGGGGTCGGGTTCCTCGTCGCGGACCACGTCCACGGCGACCGCGTCGGCGTCCCGCTTCGGGTAGTGGTCGGTGTCCTTGGTGTCCAGCCGGCAGCCGGGCGCCATCAGCAGCCAGCCGCGGGTGTTGCCGAACGCGCCGACCGGCCCCCGGTCCGGCTGGGACATCGCCGGATCGGCCCGCAGGGACGGCTCGAAGAGCTGGGCCGATCTGGTCCGCAGGTGGATCTCGGCGACGTACGTGCCGCCGCGCCTGAGGCTGATCGCACAGTTCGCCTCCGGATCGCTCCGGTCGCTCGACACGTCGCTGTCGGCGACCACGATCTTGCCGCTGCCGAGGACCCGTTCGGCGTCCTCGGCGGCGACGGCGCCGTCGCAGAGGCGGTCCGGGAGGAACAGGTTGGTGTACTGCCACGCGGCGAAGCCGCCCGCGCCGAGGGCGAGGACGAGCACGCCGGCGAGGACCGCCCAGGTGCGCCGGGAGAGTTTCACTGCTGACCGTTCCGTCCCAGGGCGCTCATGGCGTTGGCGTGGCCGCTGGTGTGGCCGGTCGCCATGTTGGAGTAGACGAGGTCGGCCCGGGCGTCCGTGGTGTAGCCGTTCGCCCGGCCCCAGCCGAGGGCCATCTCCTTGCTCTGGTTCAGGGCCGCGAAGTGGTGGTCGGAGGAGCCCTTGTTGCCGGCGTCCTGGGCGTCCTTCTTGACGTCGTCCGCCCACTTCTCGATGCCCATGTCGACGAGCGTCCCGGCGATGTCGCCGACCTCCGGGATGAACCCGGTCACGGTGCCGTTCATCGAGGAGGCCAAGGAGCTGGTCTTGTCGGCCCACTCCATCCGGTCGTCCTTGTTGTCGAGGATGACGTCGGAGCGGATCGCGTCGTAGGCGCCGAGCGCGGTGCCGATGCGCTGGGCCGGGAGGTCGACGACCTCGCGGTCCGCCCGGGGGTCGGGCGGCAGGGCGGCGATGAGCTCGGCGGCCTTGGCCCGTTCGGCGCCGTAGAGCAGGGCGTAGGCCTCGGGTTCCTCCGAGACGCCGCGCAGGACGCGCACCAGGCTGTCGGCGCCGCCGTCGAGGTGGCCCTCGCCGTTCTCCTCGCGGACCCCGCCGCTGCCGGCGCTGACGTGGTCGCTGAGGATCTTGTGGGTGTCGTCGACGTAGTCCGACAGCGCGTTCGCCAGCGGCATCTTCAGGTCGTCGTGGATCTCGCTGCCCTTGCCCTCCCCGTCGAGCGCCGCGATCACGCCCTCCATCACCCGGGCCTGCGCCGGGGTGTGCGGGCCGCCGTTGTGGGTGCCCTCGCCGGGGACGTCGCCGGTGGCGGCGGCCTCCAGGGCGGCGGCGAGGCCGTCCTGGTGGGTGGTCTTGTCGATCATCGGCGGCCCGTACAGGGTGTTGACGTACGAGGTGGGCCACTCGCGGTCGCGCAGCAGGTACGCAAGGCGGTCCTCGGCCCCCGGCCCCTTGGGGTCGAGGAACTGGGTGGCGGCCTCCGGGTTCTGGCCCATCAGCTTGAGCACGCCGTCCACCGGGTCGAAGACCAGGTCCGGGCGCGGGCCGTTGAACTGGTGCGAGGACCAGCGGTTCTTGTTGTCGCGCTCGGCCTTGAGGACGTCGGTGCCGAGGTCGTTCAGGAACTGCGAGCCGTACCCGGCGTTGCCGTGCTGAAGCAGGGTGGTGAGCGTCTGGTAGCCGTAGATCGGCTCGGTCCTGCCGCCGAAGTGGCGCTCGTTGATGTTCTTGACGCCGGCTTCCTGGAGGCCCTTGCGGAAGTCCTGGTAGAACCTGCTGTTGGTGTCCCGGGTGGCGCCGCCGATGGTGTTGGCGAGGTTGGTCTGCAGCTCGCCGTACTCGCCCTTGTTCTTGCCGTCCCGGTCGTTGATCCGGACCTCCAGCTCGTCGGCGAGCAGCAGGGTGCCCTCGGGACCGAGCGCGTTGAGCAGGGTCTGGCCGTAGACCGGGCTGCCGGAGTTGGCCTTCATCAGGTTGTTGAGCTCGGCCAGCTCCTCGGCGCTGAGGTTCTTGCCGTCCTTGAGCCGGGAGGCGAGGTCGGCGGCCCGCTTGCCGTCCGCCTCGTCACCGCCGCCGACCGCCTGGCCGTTGAACTCGTTCACCAGGTCGCCGACCTTGGCGGCGCGGCGCAGCTGGAGGGCGGCCCGCTGGTCGGCCGCGGTCGCCTCCTCCACGTAGATGCTGATCTTCTGCGCCCACGTGCCGGCGGCCTCGCTGCGCTCCTGCTGGTAGTCCCGGTCGTGGCGGTACTCCTGCTTGGTGGCCGGGTCGAGCGCGCCGACGTCGAACATCACGGCGCCGGTGCCGGTCACCTTCATGCCGTCGGCCCGGGCGTCGGCGACGGCCTGCTTCAGCTTCTTCTGCGCCGCCTCGAAGTCGTTCTTGGCGTCGGTGATGATCGACGCGACGGCCTTGGCCTCGGTCTGCGCGTCGATGCTCTGCTGGCGGGTCCGGTCGACGTGGGCGTTGGCGGCGAACGCGGTGGAGCCCATCCACAGACCCTGGTTGCCGGTGACGGCGAGCACCTCGGTCTCCAGCCGGTGCTGGATCTGCTGGTACTTGCCGGCCATCGCCGTCCAGTCGGCGGCGGCCTTGGCCATCGCGGACGGGTCGGCCTTCATGACGTCCTCGAAACCGAGCAGGCTCATGCGGCTCACGCCTTCCCGGTGAACGACGTGGCGATGCCCTGCTCGACGTTCAGGTAGTTGCTGTGGGTCTGCCGCATCATCCCGGCCTCCTGGTTGAGCCGGCCGTTGAGCTGCGACACCTGCTCGTGCCACTCCTTGAGCGCGCCGCGCAGCGCCGTCGCGGAGTCCCAGCCGCTCAGCTTCGCGGCCGCGGCCTCGGTCGACTCGTCGGCCGTCTTCCCGGCCGCGGTGCTGTCGTTGGCGATGCCGTCCAAGGAGGTGGCCGCCTTGTCCAGGGCAGGAGTCGACACCTTCGTCGGCCCGCCCCCCGGCCCCTGGCCCAGTTTCAGGTCCGGATCCGCCATCACTATCTCCCCGTGGTGTCCACACCCGGCCGGAGTCCGGCCGTCCGCGAATTTTCACGGGACGTTAGCACGTCAAAAGCGGCCCCCCGCAAGGCGAGAGGCCGCTGCGCGGGCAACCGGGACGGGTCAGGCGTCGGGGTCGTTGCAGGCGCCGATGGCGCGGCCGGCCTCGTGGGAGGCGCGCTGGGGGTCGCGGGCGCGGATGGCGTCGACGATCTTGTCGTGGCCGAGGTAGCGCTCGGCGATGAGTTCGGGGCCGACGTCGTGGCGCAGGTGGGCGCGGGTGACCTCGCCGAGGTCGGCGTAGACGGCGGCCAGGACGTCGTTGTGGGCGGCGGCGACGACGGCCTGGTGGAAGGCGGCGTCGGCCTGCACGAAGTCCTCGGCGTCGCCGGCGCGCCAGGCGTCCTCGCGGCGGGCGAGGGCGGCGTCGATGAGGGCGAGGTCGCGGTCGGTGCGGCGGGTGGCGGCGAGGCCGGCGGCGGAGGTCTCCAGGGTGGCCCGCAGCTCGGCGACCTGGGCGCGGTCGGCGTCCGCGAAGCGGCGGTGCATCACCCCGGCGAGTTCGCTGGTGGCCAGGACGTAGGTGCCGGAGCCCTGGCGGATGTCCAGCAGACCGTTGTGGGCGAGCGCCCGGACGGCCTCGCGCACCGTGTTCCTGGCCACACCGAGCTGTTCGACGAGGGCGGCCTCGGTGGGGATGCGCGAGCCGACCGCCCACTCGCCGGAGGTGATCTGGGCCCGGAGCTGGGCGATCACCTGGTCGGACAGCGGGGTGCGCCTCGGCGAGGACAGCGCCACGGGGGACTCCTTGGGTCGGACGGGTCGGGCCATCATGCCAATTCGCGGATGCGCTAATTCATCCCATCATTCTATGATGACTCGCATGTCGTCCGCCGCAGACACCGCAGACCCCGCCACCGCCTCCCCCCGGACCGGTTCCCGGCCGCAGACCGAACGGTCCGCCGCCCCGACCGGCCGCAGCACCCTCGGCTGGCTGTTCGCCCTCGCGATCGCCGCCGCCGCGTTCAACCTGCGACCCGTGGTCACCAGCCTCGGGCCGCTGCTCGACCAGGTCCGCGCCGACCTCGGGATGAGCCCGACGGTGGCCGGCCTGCTCACCGCCGTCCCCTCGCTCTGCTTCGCCCTGTTCGGCTTCGCCGCGCCCGGCCTGGCCCGCCGGCTCGGCCCGGTCGCGGTGGTCACCGCGGGCATGGGCGCGATCACCGCGGGCGTGCTGGCCCGGTCCTTCGCCGGCAACACGGCCGTCTTCCTGCTGCTGACCTCGCTCGCGCTGGCCGGTGTCGCGGTCGCCAACGTGCTGATCCCGGTGGTGATCAAGCGGTACTTCCCGGAGAAGGTCGGGCCGATGATCGGCCTGTACTCGATGGCGCTGTCCGCCGGCACCGCGCTGGCCGCGGCCGTCACCGTCCCGCTGACCAGCGCGCTCGGCGGGGACTGGCGGGTCGGCCTCGGGGTGTGGGCCGCGCTCGGCGCCCTCGCCCTGCTGCTCTGGCTGCCGGCGCTGCTCACCCGGCGGCAGGAGGCCGGCGCGGGGTCCGGTGGCCAGGCCGGCGGGGCGAAGCTGCCGATCACCCGCAGCCGCACCGCCTGGGCGCTGGCCTGCTTCTTCGGCTGCCAGGCGACCGGCGCCTACGTGGTGATGGGCTGGCTGCCGAAGATCTTCCAGGACTCCGGCATCTCCGAGGGCACCTCCGGCGTGCTGCTGGCGCTGACCATGGTGATCGGCGTGCCGGTCTCCTTCGTGCTGCCCAACCTGGCCGCCCGCCGCGGCGACCAGCGGCTCTTCGTGGTGGTGCTGGCGGCCTTCGGCATCGCCGGCTACCTCGGCCTGGCCATCGCCCCGGCCGCCGCGCCGTGGGTGTGGGCGGTCCTGGTGGGCCTGTCCAACTGCGCCTTCCCGCTGGTGCTGACCATGATCGGCCTGCGCGCCCGGACCGCCGGCGGAGTGGCCCAGCTGTCGGCCTTCGCCCAGGGCGTCGGCTACCTGATCTCGATCCCCGGCCCGATCCTGATCGGCCGGCTCTACCAGGCGACCGGCGAGTGGTACCTGCCGCTCGGCTTCCTGGCGCTGCTGCTGGTGCCGCAGATGCTGTTCGGCCTGCGGGCCGCCCGGTCCCGGCACATCGAGGACGAGGCCGTCCCGGCGCAGGCCGCCGCCGCCTCGGCCTGACGAGGCGCCCCTCCGGCGGGGGCGGTGGTGGACGGGCGTGTCCGGGGTGGGAGAATCCGGGCATGCCCGTTCTCGAACCGAACCCCACCGACGGCCACAAGAAGCTCGGCCAGCTCGCCGCGATCATCGGCGGCATCGTCGTCCTGCTGATCATCGTCGCGACCGTCGCCCAGAACCTGGGCTGACGGCCGGACGGCCTCCCGGCGGACCGCGCACGACGGCACCGCCCGCCCCTCCGGGTGGCGGCATCGGGCAGCATCGCGCTCCCGGCCGGCTTTTCTGCCAAGCTTGCTGGGTATGAGCGCCGACACGCCCCGCAGGATCATCGTTCTCCGCCATGCCAAGGCCGACTGGCCGGACGGCGTCGACGACCACGAGCGGCCGCTGGCCGACCGGGGCCGCCACCAGGCCCCGGAGGCCGGACGCTGGCTCGCCGACTCCGGCATCAACCCCGACTACGTGCTCTGCTCCGACGCCCTGCGCACCCGGGAGACGTGGAAGCTCGCCGCGCACGAGCTCCCGAAGCGCTCGCGCAGGACCGTCTACGAGGGACGCGTCTACGAGGCCACCCCCGGCGCGATCATCGCCGTCCTCCAGGAGACCCCGGAGGAGTACGCCGACCTCGTCCTGGTCGGCCACAACCCGGGCGTGCTGGGCCTGACCCAGGTGCTGGCCGGGGACGAGGGCGACCGGGACGCGCTGGAGCGGCTGCGCCTCGGCGGCTTCCCGACCGCCGCCATCGCGGTGCTCAGCTTCTCCGGCTCCTGGAAGGGCGTGGAGCCGGGCGTCGCCGAGCTGGTCTCGTACTTCACGCCGCAGGACTGAGCGGGCACGGCCCGGTGAACGACCGAGGGGCGTGCGGACCAGGTCCGCACGCCCCTCGGCCCTACCGGGCGGGGCCGGTCAGCCGGCCGCCGGGGCGCCGCCCTCGGCCTGCCCGTCCAGGACGCCGGCCGCCTCGACCTCCTCGCGGGTGATCCCGAGCAGGTAGAGCACGGTGTCCAGGAAGGGCACGTTCACGGCGGTGTCCGCCGCCTGCCGCACCACCGGCTTGGCGTTGAACGCCACGCCCAGCCCGGCCGCGTTCAGCATGTCCAGGTCGTTGGCGCCGTCGCCGATCGCCACCGTCTGCTCCAGCGGCACCCTCGCCTGCTCGGCGAACCGGGTCAGCCAGCGCGCCTTGCCCGCCCGGTCGACGATCTCGCCGACCACCCGGCCGGTGAACTTCCCGTCCACCACCTCCAGGGTGTTCGCGGCCGCGAAGTCCAGCCCCAGCTGCTCCACCAGGTGGTCGGTGACCTGGGTGAACCCGCCGGACACCACCGCGACCTGGAAGCCCAGCCGCTGCAGGGTGCGGATCAGGGTGCGCGCGCCCGGGGTGAACCGGACCTCGGCGCGCACCTTCTCGGTCACCGTGGCGTCCAGCCCGGCCAGCAGCGCCACCCGGGCGTGCAGCGACTCGGCGAAGTCCAGCTCGCCGCGCATCGCCGCCGCGGTCACCTCGGCGACCTGCTCCTCGCAGCCCGCGTGGGCGGCGAACAGCTCGATCACCTCGTCCTGGATCAGCGTGGAGTCGACGTCCATGACCACCAGGCGCTTGGCCCGCCGCTCCAGCCCGGCCGCCACCACCGCGACGTCCACCCGCTGGGTGGCCGCCTCCTGCGCCAGCTCGGCGCGCAGCTGCTCGGTGGCCACCCCCGAGACGGCCAGCTCGACGGCGGTCACCGGGTACTTGGCGAGCCGGAAGACACGGTCGATGTTGCCGCCGGAGCCGGTGATCCGGGAGGTGAGCGCGGCGACCGCGGAGGCCGTCAGCGGGTGACCGAGAACGGTGACGTGCGAGCGGCCCTCGCGCCGCGGCCGGTTGTCGCCGGTGCCGGAGATGATCTCGGCCTGGAGCTTCTGGTCCTCGGCCCAGCGGTGCACGACGGCCCGCAGACCGCCCTCCGCGCCGGGCGCCGGGGGAGCGCTGACCAGGGCGCACAGCGTTATCCGGCCCCGGGTCACCACCTGCTCGATGTCGACGACCTCGACGCCGTACCCGGCCAGGGTGGCGAAGAGCCCGGTGGTGATACCGGGGCGGTCCTTGCCGAACACCTTGACGAGCAGGGTGCGCCCGTCCTCGGTCCGGGGCTGCGATGCGGGGAGCGGCTCGGCGGCCAAGGGCGATGCGTTCATGGTGCCTCCCACGCTACCCGCAGCCCGTCGCGGCGACGGCACCCGTCCGGGTCGTGGACGGGCGTTCCGGCCACCCGCCGACCGGTCCGCCGGCGGGTCCGTCGACCCGCCCGCAGACGTGCCCGTCGACCCGCCCGCCGACGTGCCCGCCGACGTGCGGCGGAGCCGGCCGTCCACGGGTGGTCCGCGAATCGTTGCCGCCTGGTCACAGTCCGCGGGGGCGGCTTTCACCCGCGCCCGGCGGGCTGGAATGATTCCCCCGTCAGATTCACGATCATTTCGCCCCGACCTGACCGGGGCGCACCATCGGGGGAACCGAGAGAGCGGGGCAGACGAGCAGTGCCGCAACTCGTCATCGAGATCAACGGACAGCAGCGGGTCCTGGAACCCGGGCGGTCCTACACCATCGGTCGCAACCCGCAGTCGGACTTCCAGTTCGACGACGCGCGGGTCTCCTGGCAACACGCCACCATCTCCTTCAACGGGGCGGGTTGGCAGCTGGACGACCACGGGAGCACCAACGGCACCTTCACCGGCGGCGCCCGCACCCTGCAGGCGCAGCTGTTCCCGGGAGCCGTGGTCAACCTCGGCAACGCCGACAACGGCCCCCGGCTCGCCTTCTCCGCGCCGGCCGTCCAGCCCGCCGCGCAGGCGCAGGCCTGGCACGAGGCGACCACCAGCCGCAGCCCCGCCGCGCCGCCGCACGCCGCCGCGCCGCACCAGCAGCCGTGGCAGGCCCCGGCGCAGCAGCAGCCCTATCCGCCGCAGGCGCAGGCCCAGCCGCCGCACCAGCAGCCGTGGCCGCAGCAGCACGCCCAGCCGCAGCCGCACCCGCAAGCCCAGCCGCACCCGCAGGCGCAGCAGCACCCGCAGGCCCAGCCGCAGCCGTTCCCGCAGCAGCAGGGCTTCCCGCAGCCGGCGCCCGCCGAGCACGACGGCGGCCCGCAGCCGACGATCATCCGCAACCTGACCGCCGGCATGAAGACCATCCGGATCGGCCGCGCGCTCGACAACGACATCGTGGTCTCCGACCTCCAGGTCTCCCGCCACCACGCCGAGCTGCGCCAGCTGCCGGACGGCCGCTACGAGATCGTCGACCTCGGCAGCCACAACGGCATCTTCCTCAACGGCCAGCGCGTCGAGCGCCAGCTGATCGGCGCCCAGGACCGGCTGACGGTCGGCCACTCCAGCTTCGTGCTGGTCGGCGACCAGCTGCAGGAGTTCGTCGACACCGGCGCGGTCTCCTTCTCCGCCCGCCACCTGACCGTCGAGGTCGAGCACAAGGGCGGGAAGAAGATCCTGCTCAACGACGTCAGCTTCGGCGTCCCGGAGAAGTCCCTGGTCGCGGTCATCGGCCCGTCCGGCTCCGGGAAGTCGACCCTGCTGCGCGCCCTCACCGGCTACCGCCCGGCCGACCGCGGCGACGTCCTCTACGACGGCCGCAACCTCTACAAGCAGTTCGCCGAGCTGCGCTCGCGGATCGGCCTGGTGCCGCAGTCGGAGATCCTGCACAAGGAGCTCACCGTCCGCACCGGCCTCAAGTACGCGGCCCGGCTGCGCTTCCCCGGTGACACCGAGGCGCGCGAGCGCGAGGCGCGGATCGACGAGGTGCTCTACGAGCTGCGCCTGGACAAGCGCGCCGACAACCGGATCACCGCGCTCTCCGGCGGCCAGCAGAAGCGCGTCTCGGTCGCCCTGGAGCTGCTCACCAAGCCCTCGCTGATCTTCCTGGACGAGCCCACCTCGGGCCTCGACCCGGGCATGGACCGCGAGGTCATGCAGATGCTGCGCGGCCTCGCCGACGACGGCCGCACCATCCTGGTCGTCACCCACTCGGTGGCCGAACTCGCGCTCTGCGACCGGCTGCTGGTGATGGCGCCGGGCGGTTCGGTGGCGTACTTCGGCCCGCCGGACGAGGCCCTGCACTTCTTCGGGTACGAGACCTGGGCCGACATCTTCCAGGCCTTCGAGAACTACCCGGACCACGACTGGGCCGGCCGCTACCGCGGCTCGGTGCACTACCAGCAGTACTCGGCGGACGTCGACTCCGGCACCGTGCAGTCCGCGCAGATCGTGCAGGAGGCCGTCCGCCCGCCGAAGCCGCAGAGCTGGGGCTCGCAGCTGTGGACGCTGATCCGCCGCTACGTCTCGGTGCTCGCCTCCGACCGGGGCTTCCTGGCGCTGTCGATCCTGCTCCCGGCGGTGCTCGGCGCGGTCAGCGTGCTGATCCCGAACGAGGCGGGCCTGGCCCGCAACCCCAAGACCCAGCTGGGCCTGAACAGCGGGGCCGCGACGATCATGCTGATCCTGGCGATCGGCGCCTGCTTCTCCGGGGCGGCCAACTCGGTCCGCGAGCTGATCAAGGAACGGGCGATCTACGAGCGGGAACGGGCCACCGGGCTGTCACGCTCGGCGTACATGATGTCCAAGATCATCGTCCTGGGCTTCTTCAGCGTCGTCCAGGGCGCGATCATCTCTGCCGTCGGCTTCCTGCCGCGCAAGCTGCCCTCCGACGGCCTGGTGATCAAGGACCTGCCGATCCTGGAGATGAGCTTCGGCCTGATCCTGCTCAGCTTCGCCTCGATGATGTTCGGCCTGGCGATCTCCGCGCTGGTCAAGACCGCCGAGAAGACCATGCCGCTGCTGGTCATGTTCGCGATCATCCAGGTCGTCTTCACCGGCTGCCTCTTCCAGGTGTTCTCCAAGCCCGGCCTGGAGCAGTTCGCCTGGCTGATGCCGGCCCGCTGGGGCACCGGCATGGTCGCCACCACCCTGGACCTCTCGCACCTGCTCGGCCCCTGGAACAAGGACTTCCAGAACCCCGAGTACGACGCGATCTGGGGCCACAACGCCGGCCAGTTCTGGTTCGACGCCGGGATCCTGATCCTGATGTCGATCGTCATCGGCATCGTCGTGACCCGCCTCCAGCGCCGCCACGAGCCCGAGGTCATGCAGAAGGGCTGACCGCCCGCCCGACCGCCCGAGGGGCGGCCCGCCCCACCCGGGGAGGGCCGCCCCTCGGGCGTTCCCCGG